>NZ_JAAOQS010000002.1:0-234727 GCF_011603105.1 Rhodococcus sp. A14
CCACTACCCCGCACCCCGAACAGCCCCTTGCGCACACCGATCTGTTCTGGGACATGGCTCGCGGGGACATGGCTCGCTTCGCTCGCGGGCGTCTGGGCTTCTACGTCCGGCCTTCCCTCGTCACTCACTCGCTACGCTCCCTCGCTCCTCAGTCCAGACCGCACGGCCCAGACGCCGGATCTCGGTTCCTCGACCTGGCTCAGCCCACCGATCCACGCCACTCATCTCAGAAGGCCCTTCATCTGGATGGTGGGGGTGGCGGCCAGCGCCGCCTGCTCCGCCGCCCGCGCCACCTCCTCGCGATGAACGCCGAGCGGCATCTGCTGGATCTTCTCGTGCAGGGCGAGGATCGCGTTCAGCAGCATCTCGGGCCTCGGCGGGCACCCCGGCAGATAGATGTCCACCGGCACGATGTGGTCGACGCCCTGCACGATCGCGTAGTTGTTGAACATGCCGCCCGACGACGCGCAGACGCCCATCGCCAGCACCCACTTCGGCTCGACCATCTGGTCGTAGATCTGCCGCAGCACCGGCGCCATCTTCTGGCTCACCCGGCCGGCCACGATCATCAGGTCCGCCTGCCGCGGCGACGCCCGGAACGCCTCCATGCCGAAACGGGCGATGTCGAAGCGTCCGCCTGCGGTCGCCATCATCTCGATCGCGCAACAGGCGAGCCCGAAACTCGCCGGCCACAGCGAGCCCTTGCGGACGTAACCCGCGAGCCCTTCGACCGTGGTCAGCAGGAAGCCGCTCGGCAGCTTCTCCTCGATGCCCATATCCGACTCTTCTCTTCCGACTTAGCTTTTGGATCGCTGGCGGGACCGATCAGTCCCAACTGAGACCGCCACGCCGCCACTCGTACGCGTAGGCGACGGAGACGTTGAAGATGAACAGGGCCATGGCCCCGAGACCGAAGAAACCGAGAGCATCGAAATGAACAGCCCACGGATAGAGGAAGACGATCTCGATGTCGAAGATGATGAAGAGCATGGCCGTCAGGTAGTACTTCACCGGGATGCGGCCCGCACCCAGAGGCGAGAGTGTCGGCTCGATGCCGCACTCGTAGGCGTCGAGCTTGGCACGGTTGTAGCGCCTCGGACCGACGATCCTCGCCACGATCACGGAGAAGACCGCGAACGCGACCGCAATCGCCCCGAGCACGAGGATCGGCACGTAGACATTCAATCCGTCTCAGCTCCCCTCTTCCCGAGCCTGTCCGCCCGATTCCCGGACGGTCGTTTCCGAAGCTACGCTCTTGTGAGTTATGCCACAGCGTACAAGGGAAGTAGTCGAGCCCGGTCGATTTGACCGTGCGAGTTCCAGGCGATCTCGAAGTACGGAAAACCCCTGCGGCACAGGCGCTCGATGCACCTTCACGCGGCGGAAATCGGAGTCAGGAGAGCCTAAGCTGAGCGGCGGGTGCGCAGCAGCGCTATGACCGCTTCGGACAACCGGATCGGGTCGAGCGGATGCGGCACCGCGGCCTCGGCCCGCGACCAGGTGGCCAGCCAGGCGTCGTCGGGGCGCCCGGTCAGAACCAGGATCGGGGGGCAGTCGTCGATCTCGTCCTTCAACTGCTTCGCGATCCCCATCCCGCCCGCGGGCACCGCCTCCCCGTCCAGAACGGCCAGGTCGACACCGCCGGCATCCATCTGCCGAATCACCACGGGCGCGGTCGCCACCTCGACGTATTCCAACTCCGGAAGGTCGGGGTGCGGACGCGTCCCCAGCGCCAGCACAACCTTCTGGCGGGTGTTCGCATCGTCGCTGTAGACGAGGACACGCAACCGATCAGGACGGCTGGTGTGGGCGGTCGCGTCGGTCACGGACACGATGCTACCGGTCCCCCGCTCTCCAGACCTGCGGCTCGCGACGATCGAAAAACGGCGCGTCGAAATCGAATTGGTTCGCCGGCGGCCGGAACTGCTCGGCTACAGCCGCTCGGCGATGGCGAGCGCCGTCGAGCCGAGCTTCGGCAGGCGGAGGTCGGCGATGGGGGTCAGCATGTTGCCGAGCCGGTTGGTGACGAAGGCGATCGACAGCCCGCTGTCGGCGTCGGCGAACGCGCCCGACCCACCCAAGCCGTAGTGCCCGAAGGTATTCGACGGCTGCCTGCGGCGTGCCACCATTCCCGCGTGGTAGCCGAGCCGCCAGTTCATCTGTATGCCCAGGACGTAGTCGCGGGCCGTCGTCTGCACCTGGCTCAGTTGCGCCACGACGTCCGGCGGGAGGAACTCCACACCGCCGACGGTTCCGCCGTTCGCCAGCGCCCCGTACATCCGCGCCAGCGCGCGGGCACTGAACACGCCGTTCCATCCCGGCATCACGCTGTCGTGGATCGCGGGGTTGCGGACGAGGGCATCGAAACCCGCGGGCATGCCCGCGTCGGCGAGGTTGCGCAGACCGGGCAGCCGCGACATCGCGAACGACGTGGCTCCCCACGGAACGCCGAACGGGTTGATGTGCGGGAAGGTCCTCGCGATCCGGGCACGCTCGGCCGGCGGCACCTCGTACCAGAACTCCTTCACCCCGAGCGGTTCGGCGACCTCGGTGCGCACCAGCTCGGTGAAGGGTTTCCCGGCCGCGCGGGACGTCAGTTCGGCGACGAGCGAACCGAACGTCACCGCGTGATATCCGGGGACCTTCAGCCGCCGCTGATCCGGGGTCGCCGCGGCCAGTGCGGCACTGACCAGCGAATGGTCCATCAGACTCAGCGGTCCGGGCACGAGCCCACGAACCCGGTGCAGTCCGGCGCGGTGCGACAGCAGTTCGCGCACCGTGATCTCGTCCTTGCCCTCGGCGGCGAACTCGGGCCAGTACTGCGCCACCGGCGTGTCGTAGTCGATGATCCCGCGTCCCGCGAGCCGGTGCAGCACCGTGGACGCGACGCCCTTGCCCGTGGAGAACGTGAGGGTGACGGTGTCGTCCTGCCAGAACGTGTCGCGGCTGGCCCATCCCGCCCACACGTCGACGACCGGTTCACCGTGGAGATAGACGGCCAGCGCGCCGCCGCCCTGGCTGCTGTCGTGGAAGAGTCGGAAGAACTGGTCGACGAGCATCCCGAAGCGACGGTCCGCGAGCATTCCGGCGGGCGGCCGTGCCCTGTGGCCCGTCAACGGCCACGGCGTCGTGGTCGTCATAACGACTTCCCTCGATCGTCTTTCACGTCATCGACATGTGTATTTAACTTCCTCTTTACACACGGAAGGACACTGTCGGCACCGCTTCAGGGCCTGCGTGATCGCTTCGTGGCCATACCGCAACGGGAAAGAGTGTCCGGGCGCCGGGTAGGTGACCCGGCGCTGATCATTTCGGCTCCAGCGAGTGGAAGTAGTCCGACCTGACCTCGACGTCCTCGACGAGACGCGTGGTGGTCTGGACACCCAGCGAATGCTCCTTCAACAGGTCGCACAGCCGGTCGCCGTCGATCAGGTCGATCGGCGGCGCCCCGTCCCTCTTGGACTCCGTGCGGGCGTCACCGGTGAACGTTCCGGTGGTGATGAGCAGGCCCTTCTCGCCGCGGCCCGCCATCGCGCCGCGGAAATCGCGCACCGCGCCGGCCCCGACGCTGCCGCTGTAGCGCTTGCACTGGAAGAACACGGGGAAACTGAGCAACGACAACTGATACACCCCGAGCCCCTCGATGTCCCCGTCACCGCCGCGACCGGTGACGGACGCGCTCGAGAATCCGGCCTCCCGCAGCAACCGCTGGGTCAGCCGCTCGAATGCGGGCGGCGACATCTTCAGGACCGTGTCGAGCAGGAGGTCCTTCCAGTCCGCGTCGTTCTCGGCCTCGGCGATGTTGGCATCCGGTTCGTCGTTGCGGCGGGACGCGGCCTTCGCCGATTTGCGGGCGGCATTCTTCTTGCGGTTCTCGGCGGAGAACTCGGCGTGCAGGGGGCGGATCTCGCTCTCGGCGACCTCGCGGCCCTTCTCCGTCACACTCCACACCCCGCGCCGGCTGTTCGTGAGCAGACCCATCCCCTTGAGGTAGGTGCGGGCCCACGCCAACCGGTACTCGATCTCGGTGCTGGGACCGTCACCGTGCAGCACACCCTGCACGTCGGACGAAAGCCCTTCTCGCTCAACGACTGCACTGTCGAGCTCCTCGTTGGACGCCGACCCACCGAGAGCAATGGCAGCCTGAAGCGCTGGCCAGAGGAGGTCGACGTACTGAGGAACGTGAACAGTCATGGCCACAAGCATGCCGGAATCCACCCGGCACTCCGCACACGGACCCCGATCCGATCATCCCGGGGCGAGCCGAGCTTCCGCACGGTTCTCGAGCTGCGCCCGGTAGATCGTCTTCCCCGATCGGCGCACGATGAGATAGGCGAGCCCGACGGCGATCATTCCCGGCACCAGCACACCGACGCTGCCCGTCATCTCCGCGACCATCAGCATGACCGCGAGAGGAGCGCGGGCGATGCTCCCGAAGCAGGCCATCATGCCGACGATGACGAAGGGCGCCGGATTGTCGGGGACGCCCGGGGCAAACGGTTCCAGCAGTCGCCACACCGCTGCGCCGGTGAACGCCCCGATCACCATTCCCGGGCCGAAGATGCCGCCGGATCCCCCCGAGCCGATGGACAGCGACGTCGCGAGGATCTTCGCGAACGGCAACAGCAGCACCACCCACAGCGGGATCGCCGTGAGGTCGGCGCGGGCCATCGACTGCTGGATCCAGCCGTAACCGCTGCCCAGCACCTCCGGCAACACGAGCGCCATCAGTGCGACGAGCAGCCCGCCGACCGCCGGTTTGACGATCCGGCTGCCGGGCAGACGGTGGGTGAGATCGACGGCCGTGTAGAACGTCCCGCTGTACAGCAATCCGATCAGGCCGCCGAGCACACCGATGAGCGCGAACCACACCAGCTGGACCGGGGTGTCGAAGACGTAGTCCTGAGCGGCGTACCCGAACAGCGGCCCGAATCCGAGGAAGCTGCCGAACACCGTGTAGCTGACGATCGACGTGACCAGCGCCGGCACAAGCACCTCGAAATCGAAGTCTTCCTTGTAGGGAATCGTGCAGCACAACACCGCGCCGCCGAGCGGGGCGCCGAAGATCGCGCCGATACCGGAGCCGATCCCGATCGCCACGGCGATTCGGCCGTCCCGTGGGGACAGGTCCAGCCTGCGGGCGAGCAGCGATCCGAAACCCGCCGAGATCTGCGCGGTGGGTCCCTCGCGACCGCCGGATCCGCCGGACCCGATCGTGATGGCGGACGCGACCAGCTTCACGAGGACGACGCGGACGCGGATCATGCGGGGATCCCGGTGAACGGCGTCGATCGCCGCGTCGGTGCCGTGCCCCTCGGCCTCCGGTGCCAGCGTGAACACGATGATGCCCGACACCAGACCACCCAGGCACACCACGAGCGGGATTGCCCACGGTCTCGTGAACTCCCGGCTGCCGACCGCCCCACCGTCACCCGCCGCGGTCGGCGGGTGGTAACCCCCGATGCCGACGATCAGCAGTTGCGTCGCCTCCGACAGCGCGACGTAGAACACGACCGCTCCGAGCCCGGCGACGATCCCGATCACGACGCCGAGAACCAGCCATTTGCGGGTGTAACCCGAAGTCCGGATCCAGTTTCCGGCTGACGTCCCGATCGACCGCAGAGCCCTCGACCCGGGCGCCACCCGGATCACTCCAGCTTTCCGAAGACCGTCCGACCCTCCAGGATCGTGGCGAGCACCTCGAGACCCGCGATGTCGTCGGGATCCACCAGCAGTGGGTTGGCCGACAACACGACGAGATCGGCGTGCATACCGGGGACGATCGCCCCGATGGCGTCCTCGCTCCGGAGGTGCCACGCCGAGTTGATCGTCTCCGCCCGCAGGGCATCCGGGACGGAGATCCGTTCCTCGGGAGCGAGCACACGTCCCGATCGGGTGCGGCGGGTGACGGCGTCGGCGATGTTGCGCAGCGGGTTGGTCGGGGTGACCGGGCCATCGTTGTGGAACGAGATCCGCTGGCCCGCCTTGATCGCGGAACCGGCAGCCGCCCAGCGTGCTCCGCGCTCGGGACCGAACAGGTCGTCGACGAGCACGTCGCCCCAGTAGTAGAGGTGGTCGACGAAAAGGCTGCACGTGACGCCGAGTTCGGTCGCTCGGCGGAACTGGTCCGGGGTCATCGCCCCGACGTGCTCGAGCCGGAGTCGGTGGTCTTCGCGTGGCGAGTCGGCGAGCATCCGCTCCCACGCGTCGAGGACCAGGGCGACCGCGGCGTCACCGTTGGCATGGCAGGAGATCTGCCAGCCGTTCTCGAAATACGGCTTGCTGATCTCGAGAATCTCGTCCTCGGTGTAATTGGCCTCGCCACGCGTTCCGGCGAGGCCGAGCGACCGGGTGACGTCCGTGTCGAGGTACGGAAAGCTGGTGGCCGCATTGCCCACCCACGGCGACCCGTCCGACCAGATCTTGATGCCCACCTGGCGCAGCAGGTCGTTGCCGACTCCGGGTGAGACTTCGGAGGTGCGCTCCGGGTTGGACATCTCGTACAACCGCAGTCGGGTGGTGAGAGCGCCGGACCGGGCGAACGCCGTCAGGGCGCTCCGGAACCGTGGGTCGAATGCCATCTCACTGGCGGTGGTGATCCCTGCCGCGTTCATCCGCGCGCATTCCGCGGCGAGGAGCTCCGGGAGCCGGGTGGTCGCGCCCGCGAGGATCGAGGCGGCCACCGCCATCACCGCGGGCGCCTCGAACGCCGAACCGTCCAGTTCACCCGACTCGTCGCGACCGAAACTGCCGCCCTCCGGGTCCGGCGTGTCCTTGGTCAATCCGGAATCCCGCGCGGCGACGTCGTTGAAGTAGGCCACGTGGCCGGTGTTGTGCAGGATCACCAGGGACGTATCGGGAGCGATCGAATTGAGCCAGTCACGGGTCGGCTCGGGCAGTCCCTTCTGCAGCAGTGGGTCCCAGCCGTTGAGCACGGCGCCGTCGGGGTGTTCGTCGACGGCGCGGCGCACGGCGTCGACCACCTCCCCCGCATCGGCGATGGTCACCGGCCTGATGTCCACCACCGGTTCGCCGAGCAACACCGCGGAGTTCAGCGGGTGGCCGTGCGCCTCGATGAATCCCGGGAGTATGCATGCGCGGTGCAGGTCGACCGTGATCGTTGCCGGTCCGATCAGCGGGAACACCGCGGAATCGTTGCCGACGGCGGCGATCCGCCCGTCGCGCACCGCGACCGCCCGAGCGCGTGGCGCGGCGTCGTTCATGGTGACCACGTCACCGAACAGCACCAGATCGGCAGGTTTTCCGTCGTTCGTGCCCATCAGTGCACCCTCCCGTCAGACCGGGCGTGGGCGAGGGCCCACGCGCCGGCAGCGAGTGTCGACTGTGACTTCAGATTACAACTACACAGCAGGCCGTATGCAGGAATAGTGCGTAACCAAGATCAGTTGCAGACAGGCATGACCGAAACACCGCTACCCGTGGACGGGCTCTTCGAGTCGTTCGCCGTCAAATCCCTCCGGCTACGGAACCGCTTCGCGATGGCACCCATGACCAGAGCTTTCTCCCCCGGCGGCGTTCCCGGGGACGATGTCGCGGCCTACTACCGGCGGCGTGCGGCGGGCGGCGTCGGACTCGTCATCACCGAGGGGACGTACATTCCCGACCCGGCCGCCGGATCTCACACCCGGGTGCCGCGGCTCTACGGACCGGACAGCCTCGCGGGCTGGAAATCGGTGGTGGACGCGGTCCACGACGAGGGCGGGCAGATCATCCCGCAGCTGTGGCACCTGGGTGTCGAACGCGGTCCGCAGCCCCGCCTGAATCCCGACGTGACCACCGCCAGCCCGTCCGGAATCGCTCTGGACGGGACCCGCCTGGGACGCGAATTCACCGAATCCGATCTCGACGCGCTGCGCGAGTCGTGGGTGGCGGCCGCCGTCAACGCACGCGACGTGGGCTTCGACGGCATCGAACTCCACGGTGCCCACGGCTATCTGCTCGACCAGTTCCTGTGGGACCGCACGAATGTCCGGTCCGACGGCTACGGCGGATCCCTCGAGGACCGCACCCGGTTCCCCGCCGAGGTGGTCGCAGCGATCCGCGAGGCCGTCGGCGAGGACTTCGCGATCGTCTACCGCTTCAGCCAGTGGAAGTCGAACCACTACGACTCCCGGATTGCACAATCCCCCGACGAACTCGCGGCCGTGCTCGCACCCCTCGTCGCCGCCGGTGTCGACGTGCTGCACCCCTCCACCCGCAGGCACTGGGAACCGGCGTTCGCGGAGCTGGCCGGTGAGGACGGGGAACTGGGCCTGGCCGGCTGGACCAAACGGCTGACCGGACTACCCACCATCACGGTCGGTTCGGTGGGCCTCGACGACGTGTTCACGACGGCCTTCACCTCGGACGGCGCGTCGAACACCGCCGGTATCGACCGCCTGCTCCGGCAGTACGAGAACGGCGAATTCGATCTCGTCGCGGTGGGTCGCGCGCTGCTGTCCGATCCCGAGTGGGTGCTCAAACTCCGCGACGGCAGAACCGCCGAGCACGTCCCGTTCACGAACGAGCACCGGGCGGTCCTGCACTGACCGTGCCGGTCAGCTGTCCTCGACGGTGATCTCCACCTGATCGGCGTTCACGCCTTCGGGCGGGTTCGCCGTTCCTTCGACGGAAATACGGCTCTTGTCGACGCCCTTGGCCTCGAGTGCGTTTGCGACGGCCTGGGCGCGCTGATCGGCCAGCAGTTCGGCGGCGGACTCGTCCGAGTTGGTGGCGTACGCCTCGATCCGGATGTTGTTGTCGCTGGCGTTCAGCGCTGCGGCCACTGCGCTGACGGTGACGTCGGAGATCGCGTTGAGCTCGGCGGTTCCCGACTCGAATCCGATCGGGACCGCCGAGATGGCCGAGTTGATCGCGTTCTGCGTGGCCTCGCGCGCGGTGTTCACAGCGGACGACGCCGTGGCTTGGACACTGCTGATCGCGCCTTCCACCCGGTCGGACGCCGAGGAGGTCGTCGTGGTCGCGATCGGAGCCTCGTTCGAACTGTCGTCGGAACAGCCGGCCGCGCCGAGCAGAGCGATGGCCGCGACCGCGATACCGGTGACGATGGTCTTGCGCATGATGGATTCCCCTATACGTCGGTATGTCCGGAAGGCGCTACACGTCGTGGGACGAGGATAGCCCCGCCGGCGCCCGGCGACGGCGGTATTCAGGCAGCGCCGCGGCTCCCACATCGTGGGATCAGGCCCGACGGATGCGAATCCGGACACGGGCTTCTCACCTGGTCGGAACCCGGTAATTCGTCCCGCGTTTCATTTCGGTTAAACCTTCGGATTGCGATCTCATTTCAATAACGGTAGGAATGAATCCGGCGCCCGCTCAGCGCCGACATAAATGCCCACAACCGAGCAAGGAGTTAAAAGCATGGATCTCGCCTTCCTGTCCGAATTCTTCTCCGCCTTCTCCGACCTCGCCGGTGCCCTGGACTTCTTCTCGGGTTCCGCCGACGCATTGGGCGGTGGCGCAGACGCCGCAACCGCGGCCGCGGCCACGATTGGCTAGCATTTCCGCTGGCACAAGACTTGAACACCCGCGACGGGGTTCGCACGCTCAGGCGCGCGAGCCCCGTCACGGCGTTGTCGGCACACTTCGTTCGGCTCAATCACGTACCTATCACGGCGATTAATGCGTGACGTGAACATGTTCATTATCCACGTCACCAGCGAGTTTCCCGGAATTGGTCGATCGACCAATTGAGTCGACCTTCCGAAGATCAACTTTTCCGCTTCACCGTTGATTTATTCTCGAAATAATCGACTACGGCGCATATGTTCGACACTTCCGTAACACGCGCGCATCTCAGTGCACATGCGTACACTCAAATCTCGTGACCGACCCGCAGATCAGACGCCGCTCCGAGGTGCGGGCCCTCGCCCGGCTGGCCCTCGAGGAAATCGGGGCCGCCGCCACCGGCATCGGCAGCATCCACCGCGCCATCTCGGATCGTGTCTTCGCCGGCATCCGGCTCGGTGTCGGCTCCCACGCCGTCCCCGCCAAACTGCTCCACGACGAGATCTCGGGCGCCGCGTACACACTCGTCGCCGACACCGCACGTCTCGGTGGTTCCCTCGCAGGACGGTTCCTCGATCTCCCGTCGTCGGAGAACGTCGCCCCGTCCCAGACACGCCGCGGAGCCCAGGCCATCGCCGCGATCCAGGGTCTGATCGGCGACATACTGGAATCGGAGGGGTCGCCGCTCGCCGAACCCCTGTCGATACGGGTGAACGGTGTCGCGCTCGCACCGGACGCGGGCACGCTCGCCGACGCCTTCCCGCGCGCCGGTGGCCGCATCGTCGTCTTCCTGCACGGACTCGTCGAGACCGAGGACGCGTGGGCACTGGGTCGCCGTCCCACCTACGGTGAACGGCTCGGGACGGACCTGGGGTACACGGCGTTGCAGATCCGGTACAACTCCGGCAGGCACATCTCGGACAACGGCAGGAGCCTGTCCGAACTTCTGGACGCGGTCACCGAGCACTGGCCGGTCCAGGTCGAGTCGATCGCCCTCGTCGGGCATTCCATGGGTGGCCTCGTCGCCCGCAGCGCCTGCCGGATCGCCTTCCTCGACGACCGCCCGTGGGTGAGGCAGGTTCAACATGTCGTAAGTCTCGGCTCACCCCACCTCGGAGCCCCGTTGGAGCAGGCCGTCCACTACGCGAGCGCCGGCCTGGCCGCACTGCCCGAGACGCGGGCGATCTCCGGGCTCCTGCGCAGAAGGAGCGCCGGCATCCGCGATCTGAACCAGGGTTCGCTCGTCGACGAGGACTGGCGCGATCGCGATCCCGACGCGCTCCGCGCCGCGGCGTGCAGTGAGGTCCCGCTCCTCGACGGCGTGACGTACTGCTTCGTCTCCGCGACCATCACGCGCAGCCCGAGACACCCGCTGGGACGCCTGCTCGGCGACGGCATGGTGCTCGTGCCGAGTGCGTCCGGCCGTAACCGGACGCGGATGATCGGCTTCCGCGACGAGGACGGCATGCACCTCGCGCCCGCGAACCATTTCACGATGCTCAACCACGAGTCGGTGTACGAGAAGCTGCTCGAATGGCTCTGAACGCCGGAAGCCGGCTGACTTGCGGACTCAGGCCATGGTCGTGTGCCACACGATGGCGGCGGCGAGCGCACCCGCGCCGTTCAGCGACCAGTGCAGCGCGATGGGCGCGATCAGACTGCCGCTGCGGCGACGGAGCCACGTGAACACGACGCCCGCGGCCGCCGTCGCGACCACCGCCGCGAGGATGCCGAGCACCTGACCGAGGACGCCGCCACCGAGGAAGCTGGACAGTCCCTTGTTGCCCGACGTCAGTCCCAGCGACGACGCGATGTGCCAGAGACCGAACATCAGCGATCCCGCCGCGAACACGCCACGTGCGCCGTAGACCCGGTCGAGGGTGCCGTGCAGCACGCCGCGGAACGCGAGCTCCTCGGGGATGACGGTCTGCAACGGGATAACGATCATCGACGCGATGAGCGCACCGGACAGGGTGGCGTACCGGTCGGCCATGAAGAAGGGGCGGGTGATCGGCAGGGCTGCGCCGATCGCCACGATGCCGATCACGAGTCCCATCGCCGCCAGCGCGTACAACGAACCTTTTCGCCAGTGCCGGGGCGAGAGCCCCAGTTCTGCCCAGCCGAGCCCGCGGCGCCGGGTAAGCACGAGCAGCACGACAGCGGCGATGGGAACGGTGGCGATACTCGCCCACGCGGTGGTGAAGTGCGCGATCAGGTTCGTGGCCGCGAGGACGACCACCACGATCGCGATGTCCAGGTAGGCATGCAGCACGGGACGGTTGGCGCGTGCACCGGACTTCTCGCCGTCGACAGCTCCGGCGCACTGGACTTCAGGGGTCATTCGGCCGGCCGATCTGCTTCGTGTACACGCATCAAGTCAAGTGTACGGATTCGTCTGTGAAACCTCTGTGAGCCACGCCACTGCGCAGGTCGAAGCATGCCCCCGCGTCACAGGGCTGCCGGAGCCCGCGTCTAGCCTGGATACGAACTTCACACAACCCGCTGTCCAGGAGATAGAATGGCCGACTTCCTCTACGAGGACTTGCTGCCGATCGGTGAGGACCCCACCGAGTATCGGCTGCTGACCACCGAGGGGGTGTCGACCGTCGAAGGACCCGACGGCCGCACCTTCCTGTCCGTCGAGCCCGAGGCGCTGCGCCTGCTCACCGAGACCGCGCTCCACGACATCTCGCATTACCTGCGCAGCGACCATCTGACGCAGCTCGCGAGCATCCTCGACGATCCCGAGGCATCGGGCAACGACAAGTTCGTGGCACTCGATCTGCTCAAGAACGCCAACATCTCCGCCGCCGGCGTGCTGCCGATGTGCCAGGACACCGGCACCGCGATCGTCATGGGCAAGCGCGGCCAGCACGTCCTCACCCCCGGCGACGACGAGAAGGCCATCGCCCGGGGGGTCTACGACGCCTACACCCGGCTCAACCTGCGGTACTCGCAGAACGCGCCGATCACGATGTGGGACGAGAAGAACACCGGAAGCAACCTCCCCGCCCAGATCGAGCTCTACGCCGACACGGCGACCGGCCACGAGAACGCCTACAAGTTCCTGTACATGGCCAAGGGCGGCGGCAGCGCCAACAAGTCCTACCTGTTCCAGGAGACCAAGGCGATCCTGAACCCGGACGGCATGATGCGGTTCCTCGAGGAGAAGATCCGCGCCCTCGGCACCGCAGCCTGCCCGCCGTACCACCTCGCGATCGTCGTGGGCGGCACGTCCGCGGAGTTCGCGCTCAAGACGGCCAAGTACGCGTCGGCGCACTACCTGGACGAACTCCCCAACGAGGGTGCGATCACCGGCCGCGGATTCCGCGACCTGGAACTCGAGGAGAAGGTGCTCGAGCTGACGCGTCAGATCGGCATCGGCGCACAGTTCGGCGGCAAGTACTTCTGCCACGACGTCCGCGTCATCCGCCTCCCCCGGCACGGCGCGTCGCTGCCCGTCGCTCTCGCCGTGTCCTGCTCGGCGGACCGCCAGGCCAAGGCGAAGATCACCCCCGAGGGCGTCTTCCTCGAGCAGCTCGAATTCAACCCGGGGAAGTTCCTCCCCGAGGTCACCGACGCCCAGCTCGACGCCGAGACCGACGGCGTCTCCGGCACCGGCAAGGGCGCCGCAGTGAAGATCGACCTCACCAAGCCGATGCCCGAAATCCTCGCCGAGCTGTCCAAGCACCCGGTGAAGACGCGGCTGTCGCTCACCGGCCCGCTCGTCGTCGCGCGCGACATCGCCCACGCCAAGATCAAGGAACGGCTCGACGCCGGCGAGGACATGCCGCAGTACCTCAAGGACCACCCGGTGTACTACGCCGGCCCGGCCAAGACCCCCGACGGCATGGCGTCCGGTTCCTTCGGCCCCACCACCGCCGGTCGCATGGACTCCTACGTGGAGCAGTTCCAGGCCGCGGGCGGTTCGATGGTGATGCTCGCGAAGGGCAACCGCTCCAAGCAGGTCACCGACGCATGCAAGTCGTACGGCGGCTTCTACCTCGGGTCCATCGGCGGTCCCGCGGCGCGTCTCGCCCTCGACTGCATCAAGAAGGTCGAGATCGTCGAGTACGAAGAGCTCGGCATGGAAGCGGTCTGGAAGATCGAGGTCGAGGACTTCCCCGCGTTCATCGTGGTCGACGACAAGGGCGAGGACTTCTTCGCCGGTGTCTCCACCCCCACCCTCACCATCGGCAAGCGTCCCGGCCTGTAGGCGGCTCCGCCGCCCGTGCGCCTTTTTGGTAGCTGGAGCAACCAGAAAGGCGCACGGGCGCTACGCGCCTACGGCGATCTCGATGACGGGGTTCTTCGCCGGGTCGAGCCGGCCGAGGAGTGAGGTCAGCGTGTCGCGGTCGATGGCGACGCACCCTTCGGTGGTGGTGCCGTCCGTGACGTGCAGGAACATCGCCGAACCGAGGCCGGGAACGCGGGCGGCGTTGTAACCGATCGCGACCGCGTAGTCGTACAGCGGTCCGGCCGCGTAGAGGTTCTCGCTGTTACCACCGGGGCTCGCGTCCTGCCGGACGTGCGTGTTGTACGTGGGCGAGAGCGGATTGGAATCCCACCAGTCCCGCCGGTCCGACTGGAAATACGGCATCGCCGTCTCCGGTGCGGGCTGCCGGCCGAACGCCTGCGACAGCGGAAAGACACCGGCCGGCGTGCGGGTGGAGAATTCGTTCGCCGCACCGATTCCTTCTGCGCCGACGTCGGCGGGGACGGGGCCCGCGAACACCTGCCACGTGCCGTCCGCAGTCCGTTCCCAGGCGGTCAGTTCGGCGATCACTGCCCCCGCGGACGGCGCGTAGACCGTGATCACCTGGTCCGAGGCGCCGGAGAAGACTGCTCTGTCCGGGGCTGCGGAGGCGCCGGGTGCGAGCACCAGCCCGATCAGAGCCACCATCAGTCCCGCCAACCACAGTCGACCCACCCGTAACGTCGTCATGGGGCGAGTGTTCCATCCTCGGGCACTCGTTGCGTGATTTCCCTCCGCGCTGCTACACCCGGCAGAGGATCTCGCTGTGCAGCAGCGCGAACCAGCCGTCGTCCTCCCGCACCCACGAACGCCAGCCCGCCGCGATGCGTTCCAGGTCCGCCACGGTGGCGAGCCCCAGTTCGAGCGCCCGGTCCGCGTAGTGCGACTGCAGCGAGCGATCGGCCCAGGACCCTCCCCACCACTCGCGATCCTCGTCGGAGGAGAAGCACCACGTGCTCGCGGTGTTCACGACGTCGGCGAGACCCGCCTCGTGCGCCCACGCCCGCAGGCGACGGCCGGCGTCCGGTTCACCACCGTTCGCCCGCGCGATGGAGTTGTACAGCGTCAGCCATTCGTCGAGTTCCGGTGTCGGCGGGAACCATGTGAAGGTGCCGTAGTCGGCGTCGCGGGCGGCGACGATTCCACCGGGCCTGCACACCCGCTTCATCTCGCGCAGCGCCTGCACCGGATCGCCGACGTGTTGCAGGACCTGATGCGCGTGCACGACGTCGAAGCTGTCGTCGGGAAAGTCGAGGGCGTGGACGTCCGACACCACGGTCAGGACGTTCGGGACTCCCCGCTTCGCGAACTCGTTCCTGGCGAGGGACAGCGCCTCGTCGTTCATCTCGACGGCGGTGACGACTCCGGGTGCGACGAGTCCCGCGAGGTCGGCGGTGATCGTGCCCGGCCCGCACCCGACGTCGAGCAACGCCATGCCTGCGCGCAGGTGCGGGAGCAGATAACCGGCGGAGTTCTCGGCGGTGCGCCATCGGTGGTTTCGCAGCACCGATTCGTCGTGACCGTGGGTGTAGACCGTCTCGTCGCCGTTCATGTCTCCGACGCTAGCAACTTCGACCAGATAATGGGATCACCATCTCACCATCCAGGATAGCGTGAATCTCGCCCGCGACAGGCCGTGAGTGTTACGTTGTTGCACACCAACGCGGCAACCGAGGGACTGCCATGACTTTCAGCCTCGCTCTCACTCCGGCGCAGAAAGACCTCGTCGAGCGGACGCACGCCTTCGCGGAGAACGTGATCCGGCCGGTGGCGGCCGAGCACGACCGCGCGCAGGAGTTCCCCTGGGACGTTCTCGAGAAGGCCGCGCAGGAGGGCTTCTACAGTCCGCTGTTCTACCGCGACCTCATCGGCGACCCGACCGGCCTGTCCCTCCCCCTTTTCATGGAGGAGTTGTTCTGGGGTTGCGCCGGAATCGGGCTGGCCGTCGTGATGCCCGCGCTGGCGCTGTCGTCGATCGGGCAGGCCGCGACGCCGGAGCAGATGCTGCGCTGGGCGCCCGAGTGCTTCGGCGAGCCCGGCAACCTGAAACTCGCCGCACTGTGCATCTCCGAACCCGAGGGCGGCAGCGACGTCCGCAATCTGCGGACCACCGCGACGCGCGACGGCGACGAGTGGGTGATCGAGGGACACAAGATGTGGATCGGCAACGGGGGAATCGCCGACGTGCACGTCGTGAACGCGACCGTCGACCCGGACCTGGGCCATCGCGGTCAGGCGCTCTTCGTGGTGCCCGGCGGAAGTCCGGGTATCGAACTCGTCCGCAAGCTCGACAAGTTGGGCTGCCGCGCGTCGCACACGGCGGAGCTGAAGTTCCATCAGGTGCGGGTTCCCGCCGACCATCTGCTCGGCGGCGACGACAAGTTGCAGAACCGCATGCGGAAGGCCCGTGAGGTGCAGGAAGAGGTAGCAACCGGCGCGCCCCGGCGCAAATCGGCCACCCTCGGCACGTTCGAGCAGACACGCCCCATGGTCGCCGCTCAGGCGCTGGGCATCGCCCGCGCAGCGCTCGAATACGCCACCGAGTACGCGAACCGCCGCGAGGCGTTCGGCGGCCCGATCATCGACAACCAGGGCATCGCATTTCCGCTGGCCGACCTCGCGACCCAGATCGACGCCGCGCGGCTGCTCACCTGGCGGGCGTCGTGGATGGCGGCGGCGGGAGTGGAGTTCCGCCACGGCGCGGGCTCGATGGCGAAACTCGCGGCGTCGGAGGCCGCGGTGAAGACCACCGAACGCGCACTGCAGACGATGGGCGGGTGGGGGTACATCAGCGACCACCCCGTCGAGAAGTGGTACCGGGACGCCAAGCTGTACACCATCTTCGAGGGCACCAGTGAGATTCAGCGGATGGTGATCGGGCGCGCTCTCGGCGCCGCGGACGGCGCCCCGCCCCTCCACTTCGATCAGCCGACCGAGGGATCCGCCTTCAACCGGCGGTTCGGCAGGGGCACGTCCGTGCGCACGAAGGCAGGCGAGTTCGCGATGTCGATGAAGGACCGGATGCCCGAGTCCGCGCAGCGACTGGCGATGAAAATCCTTGCTCCACCGAAGAAGTGAAACCGGCGCGGGATCAGGTCCAGAGGGCGGCCACGAGCACGGTGACGATGCCGAGCCCACCGGTCACGTGGACCAGGTTCGGATTCTCCTGCCCCTTGTTCTGCTTGCCCCGGACGATCTCGGCGAGCGCGACCACCACCAGTGAGAGCAGAAGCTTCACGCCGATCTTGACGTGGTTGTAATCCTTGTCCAGTGCGGCCTCGCCGAGCCCGACCAGGATCAGTCCCGTCACGAACTGGAGCCGCGCACCCCACACCATGACCTCGGAGATCCGCGGCGCCCCGAGCACCGCGAAATAGCCGCCGACGAGGGCGGCCATGCCGAGCAGGTGGCAGACGAAGAAGAGGTTGTAGACGACGGTCATCTCCGCAGCCTAGCGACCTGCCCGGTCAGCCGGATATGATTCCCGCCTCGATCGCCGCCTCCCGGTACGACGCGGCCAGCGTGGCGACGGTTTCGTGGGCGTTGAGCCCGCTGGGGTTCGGGACCAGCCACAACTCCGCGCCCTCGAGGTCGCGCGGCTGCTTGCCCTTCTTCGCGGCACGCTCCCCGAAAGCCGTGCGATAGGCGGTGATTCCGGCGACGGCGACCACCCGGGGAGTGGTGTCGCGGACCACGGTGCGCAAGCGCTCGGCGCCGACGGCCAGCTCCTCACCGGTCAACTCGTCCGCCTTCGCCGTGGCGCGCGGGGCAAGGTTGGTGATGCCGACGCCCCGCTCGATCAGGTGATCGCGATCCGCGTCCGACATCCCTGCCGTCGGATCGATCGGACGCTCGATGATCCCCGCGGCCAGCAGGGCCGGATAGAAACGGTTGCCCGGGCGCGCGAAATGCGCCCCAGTGGCGGCCGTCCACAGTCCCGGGTTGATACCGACGAACAGCAGTCGGCAGCCCGGTCCGATGAGGTCCGCAACCTCGGCGTCCCGGAACGACTCCAACTCCGCACGAGTGAAGCTCACAGCCTGCCCGCCTGCGCACTCACAGTCGGCCCGCCTCCGTCAGCCCCGCAACGGTGTCGGCCAAGGTCTCCGCCGAATCCCGGTACTTCACGCCCAGTTCGCTCTCGCTCGGGCGGTCGTCCGTGTCCGGCATCCGCGTGTAGTACTCCATCGCGGCCTCCGAAATCGGGGTGTCGATGGGGACGAACCGGTCGACGGCGTCGACCAGCCTGCCCACCAGGCGCAACGCGGCGTCCGGAACCGGGAACACCCCCATCCATTTGCCGGTGATCACGCCCAGCATCTCCGCGATCCCGGCGATCGGAATCCGGGGACCACCGAGCATGTACCGGCGGGCGCCGCGTCCCGACTCGAGGAGCGCGGCGTGCGCGCTCGCCACCTCCCGGACGTCGACCATCGTCCACGCCGCGCTCCGCCCGGGCAGACCCCGCAGGTGAACGGCGGCCTCGACTGCCTGAGCCGCCTCGCCGAACTGGTTTCCCGCGGGCGGGCCGATGATCATGCCCGGATAGGTGATCGCGATCGGTGCGCCGTCGGTCTGAAGGTCGCGAGCGTACTGCTCCACACGTGCCTTGCTCCGGCCGTAGGCGTCGGGAGGCCCGCACACCGGCAGTTCGGGAGTGAGCAGCCGGGCCCCCGGCTGGAACAGCGCGGCGATACTCGAGACGTAGACGATCGGGTCGAGGCCCAGCTCGACTGCGGTTCCCAGCACGTTCTGCGCGCCGGCCAGGTTGGTCTGCAACATCTCCTCCGCGCGCCGCGGGTCGACCGCGACCACGGCCGCGGCGTGGATGACGGCGTCGCAGCCGTCCAGAGCGCGGCGCACGGACTCGGCGTCCGTGATGTCACCGACCACGTGATCGGACGTGTCCAGTCCGAGTGCCGCGGCACTGGTCACGAGGCGAGCAGGATCCCGCACGAGGAAGCGCACCCGGTGACCGGCGTCCACCGCAGCCTTCGCACTCCACGCACCGACGAAACCTGTTCCCCCCGTGACCAATACGAGCAAGGTGAACTACACCGTCCTGGCGAGACGGTTGGCGAGCATGGTGGTGAACCGGGCGGGATCCTCCAGCTCGCCGCCCTCGGCCAGCAACGCCATCCCGTAGAGCAGCTCCGCGGTCTCCCCCAGCGCCGGATCCTCGTTGCGTTCGCCGTGCGCCTCCCGCAGCCCGGTGACGAGCGGGTGGGTCGGGTTCAGCTCGAGGATGCGCTTCGTGGTGGGGACGGGCTGTCCGGACGCCCGGTACATCCGCTCGAGCGCCGGCGACATGCTGAACGCGTCGCCGACGATGCAGGCCGGCGACGTGGTCAGCCGCGTCGACAGCCGCACCTCCTTGACCTGCTCGCTCAGCGCGTCGGCCATCCAGGAGAGCAGGCCGGCGAAGTCCTTCTCCTGCTCCTCCCGCTCCGATTCGTGCGCCTTCTTGTCTTCCTCGGTGTCGAGATCGACCTCGCCCTTGGCGATCGATTGGAACGCCTTGCCGTCGAATTCCGGCACGGCACCGACCCACATCTCGTCCACCGGATCTGTGAGCAGCAGCACCTCGAAGCCCTTCGCGCGGAAGGCCTCCATGTGCGGTGAGCTCTCGAGCAGCTGCCGGGATTCTCCGGTTGCGTAGAAGATCTGCTCCTGACCGTCCTTCATCCGCGCCACGTAGTCTTCGAGCGAGGTCAGCTCCTCCTCGCTGTGGGTGGACGCGAACGACGAGATACCCAGCAGCACATCCCGATTGTCGGTGTCCGACATCAGGCCTTCCTTGACCGCGCGGCCGAACTCCGCCCAGAACGTGCGGTAGTCGTCGGGCCGCTCGGCCTTCAGGTCCTTGATCGTGGTGAGGACCTTCTTGGTGAGCCTGCGCCGGATGGCACGAATCTGCCGGTCCTGCTGAAGGATCTCACGGGACACGTTGAGGGACAGGTCCTGAGCGTCGACCACACCCTTGACGAAGCGGAGGTACTCCGGCATCAGCTGGTCGCAGTCGTCCATGATGAAGACGCGCTTGACGTACAGCTGCACACCCGTCTTCCCGTCCCGCATGAACAGGTCGAACGGCGCGTGGGACGGGATGAACAGCAGAGCCTGGAACTCGAACGTGCCCTCCGCCTTCATCGGGATGACCTCGAGCGGATCGTCCCAGGCGTGGGCGATGTGCTTGTAGAACTCCTTGTACTCGTCCTCGGAGACGTCGTCCTTCGAGCGCGCCCACAGCGCCTTCATCGAGTTGATCGTCTCGGACGTCGTGGTGACCTCGTCCTCGCCGTCGCCCTCCGCGGGGACCGTGCGCTCCACGTTCATCCGGATCGGCCACGCGATGAAGTCGGAGTAGCGCTTGACGAGCTCCCTGATCTTCCGTTCCGACGTGTAGTCGTGCAGGTGATCCTCGGCGTCCTCGGGCTTGAGGTGCAGGGTGACGGAGCTGCCTTGCGGGGCGTCGTCGACCGCTTCGATCGTGTACGTGGCCTCGCCGCTCGACTCCCAGCGCGTGGCCTCGCTCTCGCCTGCCTTCCGCGTCAGCAGGGTGACCTTGTCGGCGACCATGAACGTCGAGTAGAAGCCGATGCCGAACTGCCCGATCAGTTCCTCGGAGGCGGCGGCGTCCTTCGCTTCCTTCAACTTGCGGCGCAGGTCTGCGGTGCCGGACTTGGCCAGCGTGCCGATGAGGTCGACGACCTCCTCGTGGGACATGCCGATGCCGTTGTCGCGGACGGTGAGCGTGCGCTGCTCCGCGTCCACCTCGATCTCGATGTGCAGATCCGACGTGTCGACGTGGAGCTCCTTGTTGCGGAAGGCTTCGAGCCGCAACTTGTCCAGCGCATCCGACGCGTTGGAGATGAGCTCCCGCAGGAACGAGTCCTTGTTGGAGTACACCGAGTGGATCATGAGGTCCAGGAGCTGGCGGGTCTCCGCCTGGAACTCCAGTTGTTCGATTTTCGTGCTCACTTCGATTCCCTTCGACAGCAGAACCCTCGACACCAGATTCGTCGTCGGAATGATATCCCGCGGCCGAATACCGGATTCATCGTGGCGAGAGGTCCGGATCCGGCCGCGCCAGGGAGGCGAGGACCTCCGGCGCCGATCTGCCCGGTCCCTCAGTCGGCGGCGTCCTCCTTCAGGGTGTACGCGACCAACGCATTGGCATGACCGTGACCGAGGCCGTGATCGGACTTCAGCCAGCTCACCAACTCCATGTGCTTGGTCAGCTCGGACGACCGGATGAGCGTCTGCCATTCACTGATCGGCCGACCGTACTTCTCCTCGATCGACGGGAAATAGGACGCGGGGCCCTTCACTGGTTCAGCCATGCGCGACAGGCTACCGGCACCCGCCGACACATTCTGTCCGACAAGCATCTTCGGATGTCGCGCCCTTGCCGACGCCGACGTCCGTAAGCTGACTGCATGGAACGAACATCGGCAGGGTGACGTCATGGCGGAGCTGATTCTGGGGCCACTGCTGAGACATGTCGGCACGTGCGACGCGACGGTGTGGGTCGAGACGTCGGAGGCGTGCACCGTCCGAGTCCTCGGCCACGAGGAACGCACGTGGAACGTGTCGGGTCACCACTATGCGCTCGTCGTCGTGGAGGGTCTGGAGCCCGGGTCGACCACCCCGTACGAGGTGACCCTCGACGGCCGCCCGGTGTGGCCGTTGCCGAGTGCCGTCCCGTCGATGATCCGGACGCTCCGGGAGGACGACGACACGCTCGTCCTCACGTTCGGGTCGTGCCGGTTCGCCACGATGTCCACGACGGAGGGCAACCGGCACCTCGGCGCCGACGCCCTGGACGCGTATGCGGTGCGGATGGCCGAACAGTCGCCGGACCAGTGGCCCGACGCCCTGCTGCTGCTCGGGGATCAGGTGTACGCCGACGAACTCTCCCCCGAGACCGAGGCACGGGTCGCCGAGATCCACGACGTGAACGAGCCACCGGGGCCGCAGGTGCGCAATTTCGAGGAGTACACCTGGCTCTACGCCGAGTCGTGGTCGGACCCTCAGGTGCGCTGGCTGATGTCGACGGTTCCGACGTCGATGATCTTCGACGACCACGACGTCCGGGACGACTGGAACACCTCGGAATCCTGGCGCGCCGAAATCGAGGCCACGTCGTGGTGGGAGGAGCGCATCGTCGGCGCGCTTTCCTCGTACTGGGTCTACCAGCACCTCGGGAACCTGGCGCCGAGTCACCTCGCCGAAAATGAACTGTACCAACGCGTTCGGAAGCACGGCGGCGACGTCGAGCCGATGCTCCGCGAATTCGCGTCTGCCGCCGACGAGGAAGCGGACGGGGCCAAAGGCATGCAATGGTCGTATCGCCGGGACCTCGGGGTTGCGAGGCTGCTCGTCATCGACTCGAGGTGCGGTCGCATCCTCTCCGGCGGTCGCCGCGAGATGGTGTCCGACCCGGAATTCTCCTGGATCGAACGTCAGACCGAGGGCACCTACGACCACCTCCTCGTCGGCACGTCGCTGCCGTGGTTGCTGCCCCGCGCCCTTCACGACCTCGAGTCCTGGGACGAACGCCTCGCCGCCGGGTCCCGTGGCCCGCGGGTCGCGGCCTTGGCGGAGAAGATCCGGCGGGGAGCGGACCTGGAGCACTGGGCGGCGTTTCGCGACTCATTCGACCGGCTCGCCCGCCTCTTCGCCGAGGTCGGCGCAGGCCGTCGGGCCGGGCCGGGGGGCCGGGCGCCGTCCACCATCTCGGTGCTGTCCGGGGACGTCCACCACGCCTACGTCGCGCAGGCGCACTACACCGAGCGGTTGCAGTCACTGGTGTATCAGCTGACGTGCTCGCCCCTGCACAACTACGTTCCGGCCGCCATGAAGGTGACGTTCCGGATCTCGTGGCGGCGCGCCACCGAGCGGACCGTGCGTTTCATCCTCGGCCGGGTGTCGCGGGTGCCACCCGTCCCCATCGACTGGTCGAAGGTCGCCGGACCGTTCTTCGGCGATCAGGTCGCGACTCTCCACCTGAACGGGCGGGCCGCCCGCCTCGTGATGGAACAGGCACGCAACGGCAGCGACGGCACGCCCCGATTCAGGACCATGACCGACCTCGAGTTGACGACGGGAACGGACGCCTAACGCTGCTCGGCCGCCGCCTTCAGCTGTGCGAGCCCCTTCTCGAAGTCCTTGCCCACCATCTTGTCCATCGGGAAGAGGACCCCCACGATCGTGAAGAAGCGGTTGGTCTTGCCGGTCATCTGCCAGCGGACGGTGGTCCCGGCGCTGTTCGGCTCGAGGAGGAACGTCGTGACATTGTCGGCCTTGAACGGTTTGAGGAATTTCAGGTCGAGCACGACCTTCGAGCCGGGCACCGACTCAGTGATCACCATCGACCCCGCACCCGCCTTGCGATTGCCCTCCCAGGCGTAGGCGGCGCCGACGCCCGACTCCGGGCCGGAGTACGTGCGCTTCAGGTCGGGATCGACGTTCTCCCACGGCGACCACGACTGCCACAGCCGGAAGTTGTCGAGAAGCGGCTGAACGACGTCGGGGCTCGCATCGATGACGGTGGAACGTTCGACGAGGAAGTCGTCCGAAGCCATGCCGGTCTCCATTCGGTGTCGGGTGTGGTGGACCGACGTCGCGCCCACCTGTCGAGGTGGAAGATAACGCCTCACCGGCGGTCGCGCGCGCGGTATCGTCGGGAGCGACCCAACGACAGTGCTGTGGTGGGGGTAGCAGTGACGACCGAGACGGATCTGATCCGCAATATCGCTCTGGTGGGACATCAGGGTAACGGGAAGACGACACTCGCGGAGGCGATGCTCTTCCGCGCCGGTGTCGTCACCCGGCCCGGACGCGTCGAGAGCGGTAACACCGTGCTCGACACCCAGCCCGAGGAGCACGACCGCACGCAGTCGCTGACGCTCGGCCTGGCCTCCTTCTCGTGGGGCGACTACCGGATCAACCTCCTCGACCCGCCGGGCTACGCCGATTTCGTCGGCGACGCGACGACCGCGCTCCGGGTCGCGGACGTCGCCGTGTTCGTGATCGACGGAGTCAGCGGTCTGCAGGTGAACGACGAGTTGCTGTGGCAGGTGGCCGGCGAGCGATCCATCCCACGCATCCTGTTCGTGAACAAGATGGACAAGGAGCGGGCGTCGTTCGATGTCGTCCTTGCCGGGATCCGCGACCATTTCGGGTCGGGAGTCGAGCCGGTCGACCTGCCCGTAGGCGAAGCGTCGGCGTTCACCGGGGTCGCCGATCTCCTCACCGAGCACGTCATCCTCTACGACAGCGGGTCCGCGAACACGAGCGACGAACTGCCCGCCGACATCGCCGACCGCGAGCACGAACAGCACGAGCATCTCGTGGAGGACGTGGTCGAGATCGAGGACGACCTGCTGTCGAAGTACCTCGACGGGGAGGACATCTCCGTGGCCGAACTCGAGCACGCGCTCCGCGCGGGTTTCGCGGCGGGCTCGCTGTGGCCGGTGCTGTGCGGGTCGGCCGTCGATGCGATCGCCGTCGACCGGTTGCTCGACTTCGTGTGCCGGATCGCGCCCGCACCGTCGGAGGTCCCGGGCATCGAGGTGCGCGGTGACGGGGTCGCCAAAGTGCGCGGTGACGGGGTCGCCAAAGTGCGCGGTGACGGGGTCGCCGAGGTGCGGTGCGATCCCTCGGGGGACCCGCTCGCGTACGTCTTCAAGACGCAGACCGACGAATACGTCGGGCAGGTGGCGTTGGTGAAGATCCTGTCCGGCACCGTGCACGCCGATGACGTCCTCGTCAATCAGCGCACCGGCGCGAAGGAGCGCCTGCACAACCTCCTTCGCGTCCTCGGCAGTAAGCACACCGCGATCGACACCGCGGAGGCGGGCGACATCGTCGGCGCCATCAAGCTGACCGACGTGTCGACGGGCGACACCCTCGCGCCGATCGGCTCGTCCCTCACCGTGCCTCCGATCGTGCACCGGCGTCCGGTCTACGGGATCGCCGTGGCCGCCGAGAGCGCAGGCGACGAGGACAAACTGGCGACCGCCCTGGCGGAGCTCGTCAGCGACGACCCGACGCTGGAAGTGACCCGCGACAGCGAAACCCACCAGACGGTGGTCCGGGGCGCGGGCGACGTGCACGTGCAGGTGGCGCTGACCCGGTTGAAGCGGCGGTACGGCATCACCCTCCAGACCGAACCGGTCAAGATCGCCTACCGCGAGACGCTGCTCGGCACCGTGGAGACGGAGGGCCGCCACAAGAAGCAGAGCGGCGGCCATGGCCAGTTCGGGGTGGCGACGGTCCGCTTCGAGCCGCTCCCCCGCGACGAGGGCTACGAGTTCGTCGACGAGACCCGCGGTGGAGTGATACCCAAGTCCCTCATTCCCGCGGTCGGCAAGGGGATCGCCGAATCGATGGGACGCGGAGGCAGGCACGGGTTTCCGCTCGTCGACCTACGGGCCACCGTTCTCGACGGCAAGCATCACTCGGTCGACTCCGACGATTTCAGCTTCCGGATGGCGGGGGCACTCGCCCTTCGGGCGGCCATCGACAAGGTGGGCACCCTCGTCCTCGAACCCGTCGACCACGTCGAGGTCACGGTGCCGTCGGCGCTTCAGGGTGACGTGATGGCGGATCTCGGACGGCGGCGCGGCCAGATCGAGGGCACCGAACCGGCAGGGGACGGCGAGGTCACCGTGATCGCGTCGGTGCCGACCAGCGAGGTCACCGACTATCCGGTCGCGCTGCGCTCGATGACACACGGGCGTGGTCGTCTCGCACTGAGTTTCAAGTGCTACCAGGAGCGGCCCGAACCGCGCTGACAGTGCCCTTCCAGCGTGCACGCAGAGTTCTTTCAGCCTCCCGCGGTGTAGTGGTGTCTCACTCACAGAAGGGAACGGCATCGATCATGCGTTCACAATTGGTTCGAGGCATCGGTGGAGCGGCGATGGCTGTCGGTCTCGCATGTTCCGTCGTCGCGTGTAGTTCGGGCGAGGCGTCGTCCGGCACTTCGTCGACCGACACCAGCAGCGCCGCCGTGGAGGGCGGCGCCCCGGCCGCGACGATAAGCGATGAACTCCAGGCCTGCCTCGAGGAGAACGGCGTACCCGCACCGCCCGACCAGGCCGGTGGCGGCGCACCGGGAGGAATGGCGCCGCCCGGCGGCGAGATGACACCGCCGGAGGGCGGCGACGGTTCGACCCCGCCTGAGGGCGGAACTCCGGACGCGTCGAGCGCTCCTCCCGGGGTCGACAGTTCGACGTGGGCGGCCGCGCAGGAGGCGTGTTCCGGCGGGGCCGGTTCGTGAGCCGCAGCTAGTGCTCGCGACCGGTCCGCAGCCGCGCGGCGAGTTCCGCGCGGCTGCGGACCCCGGCCTTCGCATACACCGATTTCAAGTGGTCCTGGACGGTGTTCACCGTGATGCCGCGGCGGTCCGCGATCTCGGACGTCGCGTAGCCGGCGATCACGTCGGCGCACACATCACGTTCGCGTGCGGTCACCGCATAGGCCGCGAGCAGCAGTCCCGTGAGCTCGCCGCCGACCGCGGGTTCGAGGGTGACCACAGTCTGCGGTTCGTCGCCGCCGATCAAGGCCGTGGCGCGCACCAGAATCCAGCCACCTTCCGCATCGCGGACACGCGCCTTGAAGATCCCCGAACCGCTGGATCGCGCCCCGAACGTCGCGGCCCGCAACACGACGGTCAGCCTGCCCGGGGCCACCTCGTCGAAGCGATCCTGCCAACCGCGGGCAGCGGCCGTGAGCGCGACCGGATCGCCGGCGGCATCGGTCAGCACCACCGCCGGACCCTGGTCGCCGCAACCGGAGATCGCCGGGGCGTGCACGGACGCGGCCCGTGTCGCGACCGCCAGGCCGGGGGCCACGAGTGTGAGGAACTCGAGCTCACGGTCGGTGAAATCCGGTCCGGACCGCACGAATCCGGCTGCGCCCCAGCACACGCCGTCGACGCGGAACACGAGGCGGACCTCGCTGCCGAGCCCCAGCGGCGCCCACACCGCGCCGTGACGGAGGCTGTGCGCGACCTCGTCCGCGGGGAGGTCCGAGGCCCGCGCGACGGTTCGACCACTGCGGGCGAGTTCGGCGAACGTGCCCGGATCGTCGCCGTTGTACTCCGATTCGGCGAGCAGCGGCTCGTACTGCTGCGGGATCCGGCTACGCCCGCTGGTCATCGAACTGATCGCGAGCGTCTCCGGGTCGAGCATCGCCCAGCACGTCAGGTCGCTGCGCACCGTCTCACCGACCAGTTCTAGGGCGCGCTCGTGCAGCTGTGTGACACCGGCGCCCGATCCCGCGACCGCGAGCACCTCGCGGCGCAGCTTTTCCGCCCGGACCTCCAGCATGAACACAGTATGCGCTGGTCACAGGCACACCACCATCCCAGATTCCGGGGATGGGCAGCGGGGTACGCCGGTCCTACCGTCGCAGTATGTCCACCCACGTTCACGTAAACAGAGCAGGCGACGGCAGGCACCTCACCGCACCGGACGCCGACATCACGGTCCTGGTCGGCGGCGATCACGCCGGCGGAGCGTACGAAGTCTTCCTCGTCGAAGCGTCCCGGAATGCGCCGGACGGCCCACTGCACGCCGAACCGTGGCCGAAGTCCTACCACGTGCTGCGCGGCCGGATTCTCGTCCAGGCCGGAGACACCGGGTACGAGCTCGCGGCGGGGGAAACCATCGCCGTCGAGGCGGGAACGATGAATACGTTCACGGTCCTCTCCGAGTCCGCCGACTTCCTCCTCGTCTCCGCCGGGGCATCCAACAGCGGCTTCTTCGGTGATCTCGACGCGGTCGGCCGCGGCGGGCACTCGCCGGCGGAAATGGACCGGCTGCTGCACGAGGTCACCGATCGGTACGGCGTCGAACTCGCGACCGGGGCGGGTGCGCCGTGACCATCGTCGCCCAGATCGCCACACTGGTCGCCGCAGGCGTGCACCTGCTGGCGTTCGTGTGGGAATCGGTCCTGTTCCGCAGGCCGTCGGTGCACGAGGGCATCTTCCGCATCCCCGGCAGCGATGTGCCCGCCGCCCATCTGTGGGCGTTCAACGTCGGCTTCTACAACCTGTTCCTCGGTTCCGGCGCCATCGCCGGCGTCGTCCTGTGGTGGGCGGGTCACGACACTCCGGGTCGCACCCTCGTCGTCTACACCTGCCTCTTCATGTTCCTGGCCGGCATCGCCCTGGCCCTTTCGGACCGGATGGCGCTCAGCCGACAGCGCGGGGACGGCGTCGTCGGCGCACTGTCGCAGAGTGTGCCCCCGCTGGTGGCCTTGATCGCGCTGGCGATCGGGTGACATCCCACGGCGTCCGATTGCCAGGAACTTCTCAGGGTCGACCGAACGGATCCTTACTCGCGGTCGGCATGATGGGAGCCATGTTCCAGGTGACCGTTCTCGCCGTCGGTGGCACCGGAGAGTCCCACCCCGATGACCACCGACGCCACGTCTCCGGACTGTTGCGTGACGTCACCGATGCCCTCGACGACCGGTTCGTGTCGCGGTGGGTCGGCTATCCGGCGTCGTACGGGCCGGTCGCCGCGGGCGGGCTCAGCTACCGGGAGAGCACCGAGGTCGGCGTCCGCCGCTTGATCGACGCCATGGAGGACGCTCCGGGACCGGTCATGCTGATCGGCTACTCGCAGGGATGCACCGTGATCCGTGAGGTGCTCGGGCAGATCGCCACCGGCGCCCTGCGCGCCGACAACCTCTCCGCGGTGGGTCTCGTCTCCGACCCCGAGCAACCCGCGGGGGTGGTGCCGGGCTGCCGGGGGCGCGGTGTCGCGGGCGACGGCGCCCCGATCCCCGACTCCGTTCCGGTCCAGTGGATCGCGCACCCGGACGACATGATCTGCAATGCCAGCGAAGACAGCTACGTCCGCGACATCGCGGACCTCACCCGGTGGATGTCGTTTCGCGCGCTGCGGACGTGGCTCGCCCAGACGTGGGAACTGATCCGCAACAACAGCTTCCAGAACGCGACCAAGACCCGCGTCAGCCCTCGGCAGTGGCGCACCGACCTGCGTCGACTGCGGACCGCGGCGATCGAGGTGCTCGGCTACCTACCGCCGCGCCTCGCCTGGCGCGGTGTGCGCGTCGTCAATGCGCGGGGCGGGCGGCATGTCGCGTACGCCAGCGAACCCCTCGATGCGAGCGGGCTCACCGGATGCCAGATCCTCGCCCAATGGCTGCAGGTGCGGGCGACGTTCGAACCGGCCCTGCCCGTCGCGGCGTAAGGGTCGCGCCGATCAGGCGTCGCTGCGCGGACGCAGCGGAGTGAGCATCCGGCGGGGTGCACGCAGGGCCACGGCGACGGTGTCGCTGCGGGGACGGACGGCCTCCCCCGGCCCGGGCGCGACCACCAGGTCCTCGGGGCCCGGGATCGTGCCGCAGTCGGGGCATCGCCCGAAACGATCGAGTTGCGTTCCGCACTCCGCGTGCGAGAACACGCGGCCCGGGTAACTGCCGGGCGACACGTACTGCTCACCCCATTGCGACAGCGCATAGATGCTCGGCCACAGCGCCTTTCCGGCCTCGGTGAGCTCGTACTCGGGATGACCGCCGTCGGCGACACGGACGAGGACACCGGTCTCGACGAGAGCGGTCAGCCGATCCGTCAGGACGGCGCGCGAGATGTCGAGATGGGCCAGCAGATCACTGAAGCGGCGGACCCCGTAGAAACAGTCGCGCAGCACGAGCATCGTCCACCGCTCACCCACCACTTCGAGGGCGCGAGCGAGGTTGCAGTTCTGCTGCGAGTACCCGGTTCCCAGTGCCACGCCCACATGCTATCGCAATTCAGTCTTGTCACCAGACCAAATTGGTTCTAAGTTCAGTCTTGTGAACAGACCAACTGCGGTTGCCCCACCGATCCGCGCACGCACACCCCGCCCGGCGACCACGCTGGCCGTCGCGTCGCTCGGGACGTTCGTCGCTCTGGTCGCGTTCTGCGCCCCGCTCGGCAACATGCCCACCGTTGCC
Source organism: Rhodococcus sp. A14 (assembly GCF_011603105.1). Lineage (NCBI taxonomy): Bacteria > Bacillati > Actinomycetota > Actinomycetes > Mycobacteriales > Nocardiaceae > Rhodococcus > Rhodococcus sp. A14. Next base: position 29,762 of record NZ_JAAOQS010000002.1, read on the forward strand.
GCGGCACTGTCGGCAGGGCCGGCAGCGCAGACGTGGATTCTCAGTTCGATGAGCGTCGGCCTCGCCGCGGTCCTATTGACTGCGGGCGCACTCGCCGACGACTACGGCAGGTGCCGGGTGTTCCACTGGGGTGCCTGGCTTCTCGCCCTGGGCGCGGTGGTCGGCGCGGTCAGTCAGGAACCCGTCCTGTTCATCGTCGGACGACTGATCCAGGGAGTGGCGGGCGCGGCACTGATCGCGGCCAGCCTCGGCGCCGTCGCACACGCCTTCACCACGCCAGGGGCGCGGGCCACGGCAAGCGGGATCTGGGGCGCGAGCGTCGGCGCCGGCATCACCGTCGGTCCCGTCCTGGCCGGCCTCCTCGACCTCGCCGGGTGGTGGCGCGGACTGTACTGGGCACTCGCCGCCGCGTCGCTCGTGATCGGACAGGTCGCGACGCGTGCGCTCGCGGAGTCACGCTCCGCCGTCCCGAAGCGGATCGACGTCCCGGGAGCGGTCACGCTGTGCGCCGCGATGGTCCTGGTGCTCGTCGCACTCGTCGAGGGCAGGCAGGGCAACCTCGCCGCCACCGTGCTCTGCGGCGTCGGCGCTGCCGTGTTCACCCTCGCCTTCGTCGCGGTCGAGCGGCGACGACCGTTCCCGATGCTCGACCTCGCGTTGTTCCGCCGACGCGACTTCCTGGCCGCCACCCTCGCGGCCCTCGCGACCGGGGCGGGCATCATCGGTCTGATGTCGTTCGCGTGCACGTTCCTCGTCAAGACGATGCACGTCAGCACGCTGGCCGCAGCCGGGGTGATCGCGCTGTGGTCGGGCACGAGCGTCGTGGCGTCACTGCTCGCCCGCACACTCCCGGCGCGGCTCGCCGGCTCACCACAACTCGTCATCGGACTCGCCGGCGTCGGCGTCGCCATGCTCACGATGACGGGCCTCACCCCCGACTCGTCCCTGCTGCGCCTCGTCCCGGGACTGCTGCTCGCCGGCGTCGCCAGCGGGCTCCTCAACGCCGGCCTCGGCCGCCAAGCAGTCGCCAGCGTGCCCGCCGACCAGGGCGGACTCGGCAGCGGCGCCAACAACACCGCCCGCTACCTCGGCTCGTCCATCGGCGTCACCGTCGTCAGCATCATCGCCCTCGACCCGGCAGGCACCGTCGACGGCATGGTGTCGGGCTGGGACTACGCCGCCGTCACCACCGGGCTGATCTCACTCGTCGGCGCAGGCGTCGTCGGAATCCTCGTGCGAGGAACCGCTGTCAGACGTTGAAGCGGAACTCCACCACGTCGCCGTCGGCCATGATGTAGTCCTTGCCCTCCATGCGGACCTTGCCTGCGGCCTTGGCGGCGGCCATGGACCCGGCGGCGACGAGGTCGTCGAAGGAGACGATCTCGGCCTTGATGAAGCCGCGCTCGAAGTCGGTGTGGATGACGCCGGCGGCCTGCGGGGCGGTGTCGCCCTTGTGGATGGTCCAGGCGCGGGACTCCTTGGGACCTGCGGTGAGGTAGGTCTGCAGGCCGAGGGTGTGGAAGCCGGTGCGGGCGAGTGCGTGCAGGCCGGGCTCGGACTGTCCGATGGAGTCGAGCATCTCCTGCCGGTCCTCTTCGTCCAGCTCCAGCAGCTCCTGCTCGACCTTGGCGTCGAGGAACACGGAGTCCGCGGGGGCGACGGAGGCGCGCAGTTCGGCGACCTTCGCTTCGTCGGTGAGCACGGCCTCGTCGGCGTTGAACACGTACAGGAACGGCTTGGTGGTGAGCAGGCTCAGCTCGCGCAGCAGCGAGAAGTCCAGCTTGTCCTTCGCGCTGAACAGGGTCTTGCCCTCGTCGAGGACTTCCTGCGCCTTCAGCGCCTCCTCGTGGATGGGCTTGAGTTCCTTGTTCTTCTTCGCTTCCTTCTCCAGACGCGGCAGGGCCTTCTCCAGCGTCTGCATGTCGGCGATGACGAGCTCGGTCTCGATCACCTCGATGTCGGACGCGGGGTCGACGCGGCCGTCGACGTGCACGACGTCGTCGTCGTTGAAGACGCGAACCACCTGGCAGATCGCGTCGGCCTCGCGGATGTTGGCGAGGAACTTGTTGCCGAGGCCGGCGCCCTCGGAGGCGCCCTTGACGATGCCGGCGATGTCGACGAACGACACCGTGGCGGGCAGGATGCGCTCGGAACCGAAGATCCGGGCGAGCTCGGACAGCCGCGGATCGGGCAGTTCGACCAGGCCGACGTTGGGTTCGATGGTCGCGAACGGGTAGTTCGCGGCCAGCACGTCGTTGTTGGTCAGCGCGTTGAACAAGGTGGACTTGCCGACGTTGGGCAGTCCGACGATTCCGAGGGTAAGGCTCACGGTCGTTGGATTCTACGGCGTCGGGGCCGTATCAACGACCATCGGCCTCACCAGCTCGAAGTATTGCTGTTCGCGACGAGGGCGATGATCAGGATGGCGTACCCGATGACGAAGACGACGATCAGCGCCACCCAGATCCACAGGGCGATCTTGCCGAGCGCCTTGGCGCGGTCGGACGCGTACTGGGCGCCCTGGTAGTCGCCCATCGCCCACTTCGGGTACACGTCGTGGACGTGGTTGAACGCGGCGAACGCGAGCGGCCAGAAGAACAGCACGGCGGCCACCGCCCAGCCGGCGTTCGAGGGCGGCAGCGGCGGCGGGCCGTACTGGCCCGGGTACGGCTGCGACTGCGGCGGCTGCTGTTGCTGCGTCGGGTACTGGTAGCCGTACGCACCCGTGTCGCCGGGCTTCGGCGGCACCGGATTGCTCGACACCTCCGGATTGCTCGATGACTCCGTCATGACATCCCCCTGTCGTGGCAGCTGACCTCGTGCGTCCACTATCCCACCTGTCTCCCCCGTGAGTGGGAAAGTGCCGGAGTACGCGTCGGCACTCACGTGAGGTTCTAGTCTCAGCGAGTGACCCGCTGGTTGATCGTCCTCGCGTTATGGATCCTCGGACTGGGTGCTCTCGCCCTGGCCCTCGGCGTTGCCACCGGGTGGTGGTTCGCCGCGGTCGTCCTTCTCGCGCTCGCAGCCCTCGGGACATGGGATCTGCTGCAACGGCGGCACAGCATTCTGCGGAACTACCCGGCGCTCGGGCACGCACGGTTCCTGCTCGAGAAGATTCGCCCCGAGATCCAGCAGTACTTCGTCGAATCATCCACGGACGGAACGCCCTTCGACCGGGACACCCGCGACCTCGTCTACGAGCGGGCCAAGGGGACCCTCGCCGAGGAGCCGTTCGGCACCGAACGGGACGTGCACGCCGTCGGCTACGAGTTCATGGCCCATTCGCTGCGCGCCCGGATGGCACCGCCCGAGCCGCCGACCGTGCGCATCGGCGGCCCCGACTGCGAACGGCCCTACGACATCGCGCTTCTCAACGTGTCGGCGATGAGCTTCGGCTCGCTCTCCGCGAACGCCATCGAAGCCCTCAACGCCGGGGCCGCGCGCGGCGGGTTCGCGCACGACACCGGCGAGGGCGCGATCAGCCCGTATCACCGCAAGCACGGCGGCGACCTGATCTGGGAGATCGCGTCCGGCTACTTCGGGTGCCGGACGGACGACGGTCACTTCGATCCCGGCAAGTTCGCCGAACATGCAGCCTCAGAGCAGGTGAAGGCGATTTCGATCAAGTTGTCGCAGGGCGCGAAACCCGGGCTCGGCGGTGTGCTGCCCGGGGCGAAGGTGTCGCGGGAGATTGCCGAGACGCGCGGCGTGCCGGTCGGGAAGACGGTGATCTCCCCGCCCTCGCACACCGCGTTCTCCACCCCGAACGAGCTGATCGACTTCATCGTTACCCTGCGAAAGCTCTCCGGCGGCAAACCCGTCGGGTTCAAATTGTGCGTCGGATCGCGCACCGAGTTCCTCGGCATCTGCAAGGCGATGCTCGAACGCGACGTCACCCCGGACTTCGTCATCGTCGACGGCTCCGAGGGCGGAACCGGTGCAGGTCCAGTGGAATTCGAGGACAACATGGGCATGCCCCTCACCGAGGGGCTGATGCTCGTGCACAACGCGCTCACCGGCGCCGGACTGCGGAACCGCATCAAGATCGGCGCGTCCGGGAAGGTCGCCAGCGCATCCGACATCGTCAAACGGATCATCCAGGGCGCCGACTTCACGCTGGCCGCCCGCGCGATGATGTTCGCCGTCGGGTGCATCCAGGCGCAGATGTGCCACACCAACCGCTGCCCCGTCGGGGTGACGACCCAGGACCCGGCGCGGACCCGCGCACTCGACGTCCCCGACAAGGCGGCCAGGGTGTTCCGGTTCCAGAAGTCGACGGTGGCCGGCGCCCAGCAGATGGTGGCATCGATGGGTCTCGACAGCTTCGACCAACTGACACCGGCGATGCTCAACCGGCGGATCGACGGAGTCACCACCCGCACCTACGCGGAACTGTACGAGTGGCTAATGCCCGGCGAACTGCTCGAGGATCCGCCGTCGGAGTGGCTCACCGACTGGATCGACGCCGATTCGTCTCGCTTCTGACGTCGTTTTTTCGTCGAACCGAACGTCGGCGCAATAGGGTGACGGGGGCCACAAGAGATGTGGCATCTGTCGACGGCGTCACCCCTGGCACACAATGACGACGGGGGCGCTGGGAAGGAGTTCGCGATGGCCCTGAGAGCCGCACCCGAATCCGAGATCGAGTACCTGAAAACGGATCCGGATCTACCAGCGGTCGGCGTCGTGGACCGCACCCCCATCTCACCGGCGACGCGGATCACGTTCGCCGTCCTCGGCCTTCTCGGCGGCATCGCCTGGGTGATGATCGCGTTCATCCGCGGCGAGAACATCAACGCCGTCTGGTTCGTGGTGGCCGCCGTCTGCACCTATCTCATCGCCTACCGCTTCTACGCGCGGCTGATCGAGCGCAAACTCGTCCAACCCCGTGACGACCGGGCCACGCCCGCCGAGATCCTGGAGAACGGCAAGGACTACATGCCGACGGACCGGCGGGTGCTGTTCGGGCACCACTTCGCCGCCATCGCCGGCGCAGGCCCCCTCGTCGGTCCCGTCCTCGCCGCGCAGATGGGCTACCTGCCCGGCACGCTGTGGATCATCATCGGCGTCGTCTTCGCCGGGGCCGTCCAGGACTTCCTCGTCCTGTGGATCTCGACGAAACGCCGCGGACGCAGCCTCGGTCAGATGGCCCGCGACGAACTCGGCCTCGTCGGCGGTGTCGCCGCCATGATCGGCGTCTTCGTCATCATGATCATCCTCATCGCGGTGCTCGCCCTCGTCGTCGTCAACGCGCTCGCGGAAAGCCCGTGGGGCGTCTTCTCCATCGCCATGACCATCCCGATCGCCCTGTTCATGGGCGTCTACCTGCGGTACCTGCGCCCGGGCAAGGTCGCCGAGGTGTCGCTGATCGGCGTCGTGCTGCTGCTCCTCGCCATCGTGTCCGGCGGCTGGGTCGCCGACACCGGCTGGGGCGCCGACTGGTTCACGCTTTCCAAGGTGACCATCGCCTGGCTGATGATCGCCTACGGTTTCGCCGCATCCGTCCTGCCCGTCTGGCTGCTGCTGGCCCCGCGCGACTACCTGTCGACGTTCATGAAGATCGGCACGATCATCCTGCTGGCCATCGGCATCCTGGTCGCGCAGCCCACCATCAAGATGCCCGACGTCACGACGTTCGCCATCCAGGGCAACGGCCCCGCGTTCGCGGGCTCGCTGTTCCCGTTCCTGTTCATCACGATCGCGTGCGGCGCGCTGTCCGGCTTCCACGCCCTCATCTCCTCCGGCACCACACCCAAGCTGCTGGCGAAGGAAAAGCAGATGCGGCTGATCGGATACGGGGGCATGCTCACCGAGTCGTTCGTCGCGATCATGGCGCTCGTCACCGCGTGCATCATCGACCAGCACCTGTACTTCGCGCTCAACGCACCGGCCACCCTCACCGGCGGGACCCCCGAGACGGCCGCCGCGTATGTGAACGGCCTCGGACTGTCCAGCCCGAACATCAGCCCCGACACGCTCGCGCAGGCCGCGGAGAACGTGGGCGAGGAGTCGATCATCTCGCGCACCGGCGGTGCCCCGACGCTCGCGTTCGGCATGTCGGAAGTGCTCAGCCAGTTCCTCGGCGGCGCCGCCCTCAAGTCGTTCTGGTATCACTTCGCGATCATGTTCGAGGCGTTGTTCATCCTCACCACCGTCGACGCAGGCACCCGTGTCGCCCGGTTCATGCTGTCCGACTCGCTCGGCAACTTCGGCGGACCCGCCCGCAAGTTCAAGGATCCGTCGTGGCGCGTCGGAGCCTGGGTGTGCTCGCTGGCCGTCGTCGGCCTGTGGGGCGCAATCCTGCTGATGGGCGTCACCGACCCGCTCGGCGGAATCAACACCCTGTTCCCGCTCTTCGGCATCGCGAACCAGTTGCTCGCTGCGATCGCGCTGACCGTGGTCCTCGCCGTCGTCATGAAGAGGGGCCTGTTCAAGTGGGCATGGATTCCCGGCGTTCCCCTCGTCTGGGACCTGATCGTGACCATGACGGCGTCCTGGCAGAAGATCTTCTCCGGCAACACCGCCGTCGGCTACTGGTCCCAGCACGCCGCGTTCAAGGAAGCGAAGGAAGCCGGCAATACCAGCTTCGGTTCCGCCAAGACCCCCGAGGCCATCGACGCCGTCATCCGCAACACGTTCATCCAGGGGACCCTGTCGATCGTGTTCGCCGGCCTCGTCCTCGTCGTCGTGGTGGCCGGAGTGCTCGTGTGCATCAAGGCGTTCCGGGCGGGTGGACTGCCGACCACCGAGTCACCCGAGCAGCCGTCGAAGATCTTCGCGCCTGCCGGGTTCGTCCCCACCGCCGCCGAGAAGGAACTCGACAAGGAATGGAACGAACTCATCGCGTCGGGAGCGGTGCGCGCACCCGGTGCTGCGCACACCCACACGGACAGGGCACATCACCATGATGAATAGGGTCGTGCGGGCCGTCCGGACCGCCTGGTGGTGGACGGGGTCGCTGATGGGCGACCACGACTACAGCAGGTACGTCGAACACCTCCGCCGGAACCATCCGGACGCCGAGGTGCCGACCGAGCGCGAGTACTGGAAGGCGCGCTATGCGGACGCCGACGCGAACCCAGGTGCCCGCTGCTGCTGACCACACCGGGCCGTCCCGGCGTCCCCCAGTACTGTCAGTACTGATCAACTGAGCAGACACGGCAGGGAGGACCATCTGTGACGGAGAAGGAAGCCCCGGCACCGTCCGGGAGCACGGTCACGAAACCGGACCGCGGGCATCTCATCGGGGTGGGTGCGATGTGGCTGGCCAAGTGGTCACTGGTCCTCGTGGCCATCTCGCTGGGTGCGTTGTTGTTCGGGTGGATCATCGAAAAGCTGTGGGTGATCGTCCTCCCCGTGCTCCTGGCCGTCGTGGTGTGCACGGTGCTGTGGCCGCCGACCCGGGCGATGACGAGACGACGTATTCCCCCGGCGGCGGCCGCCGCGACGTCGCTCGTCGTGTTCATCGCCGTCGTGGCCGGAATCATCGCGGGCATCGTGCCGTCCGTCGTCAACCAGGCACCCGAGCTGGCCAACAAGGCCACCGAGGGCATCAACCAGGTGCAGGACTGGTTGAAGGGTCCGCCGATCAACCTGCAGGACGATCAGATCGAGCAGGGCATCCACACCATCGTCGTGAAGGTGCAGGAGAGTGGGACGGTCATCGCGTCCGGTGTGTTCACCGGGGTCAGCACTGCCAGCTCCCTACTGCTCACGCTCGGCCTCGTGCTGGTGCTGTCGTTCTTCTTCATCAAGGACGGCCCCCGGTTCATCCCGTGGCTGCACTCCGTCGGCGGCGGCCGCGCGGGCCGTCACCTCGAAGTGGTGCTGGGCCGCATGTGGGACACGCTCGGCGGGTTCATCCGGACGCAGGCACTGGTCAGCCTCATCGACGCCGTCTTCATCGGCGCCGGACTGCTCATTCTCGGTGTGCCGCTCGCACCGGTCCTCGCGATCCTGACGTTCATCGGTGGCTTCGTCCCGATCGTCGGTGCATTCGTCGCCGGTGCTCTCGCCGTGCTCGTCGCGTTGGTGGCCAACGGCCTCACCACCGCGGTGATCGTGCTGATCATCATCCTCGTGGTGCAGCAGATCGAGGGCAACGTGCTGCAGCCCGTTCTCCAGAGCAAGAGCATGAAACTGCACGCCGTGGTGGTTCTGCTCGCCGTGACCGCCGGCGCCTCCGTCTTCGGGATCGTCGGCGCCTTCCTCGCGGTGCCCGCCGCCGCCGTCGCCGCCGTGGTGGTGCGCTACATCGGTGAGCAGATCGACGAGCACAGCGCCGAAAGCAACATCGCCGACGCCGACGCCGCGAACGACGACCTCGACGACGCCGAACGGGAGGGCGTCACCGTCGACGAGGCCGCCGTCGCGCCCAAGGCGGACTGACCGGCACTCAGCCGGCGACGACCTCCACCGTGGAGCCGGTGCGTCCGCGAATCACGTGCAGCCGGCTCGGGATTCGCTGACGCATCTCGTCGACGTGACTGACGATCCCGACCACCCGGCCGCCGTCACGAAGCTCGTCGAGGACGCCCATCACCGAGTCGAGGGTGTCCGCGTCGAGGGTGCCGAATCCCTCGTCGATGAACATCGTGTCGAGGACAACGCCTCCCGACTCCGCCGCGACGACATCGGCGAGACCGAGCGCCAGCGACAGCGACGCCAGGAACGACTCACCGCCGGACAGGGTCTTGGCCGAACGCACCACTCCGGTGTAGTCGTCGCGGATGTCCAGCCCCAGGCCACCGCGGCGGCCTCTCGGACCGGCCTCGTCGCTGTGGACGAACTCGTACCGTCCCGCCGACATCCGGCCGAGCCGCGCGGATGCCGAGACGGCCACCTCTTCCAGCCGGGCCGCCAGCACATACGACCGCAGCGACATCTTCCTGGCGTTCTGGCCACGGCCCGCGATCACCTCGGCGAGGGCGGCCAACTCCTCGTGCGCGGCCTGCATCGGCGCGATCGCCTCGGCGGCCTTGTCGAGTTGACCGACGAACCGTTCCAGATCGAGCAGTCGGCGCTCGGCGTCGGATGCCGCCGCGACGGCGACGTTCACGACCTCCGCGGCCACGTCGTGCGCGTGCTGGACGGACGCCAGTTCCACGGGATCTGCCTCGGCGACGGCAACGACCTCGGGGTCGTCGAGCACGCTGCGCGCCCCGACCTCGGCGTCCCGCGCCGCCGTGAGCACGGCCTCGATCTCACTCTGGCGGGCGGGCGTCCGGACCGCGGCCAGGGCGTCGGCAGTGCCGTCGAAACCGGCGTCCCCGGCGAGTGTTTCGGCCTTCGCCGCGAGTTCACGGGCCGCCGACTCGGCTCCGGCACCGGCGTCCCGCGCGTCGAGCAGCTCGGATGCGGACTCGGCGAGGGCGTCGAGTCGTGCGCGACGAGCCGCCACGCTCGGGTCGTCACCTGCCGCCTCGCTCACCCGGGCCCGGATCTCCCCGAACTGTGTCGTACTCGCAGTGATCCTCTCGGCCACGGTGGCGGCGTCGACGCCCACGTCCCGTGACCGTTCCTGCAGGTGACTCTCGCGGTCCCGCAGTTCGGTGAGCGATGCGGACCGGCGCTCGACCTCGTCGCCGAGCGCGGTCGCCTCCCCCACCGCCGTGTCCGCGACCGTGAGTGCCTGCGCGAGTTCGTCCGCGTCACCGTCGCCGCCGCGCTGGACGAGCACGTCGATCGCGCGCTCCACCGCGCCCAATTTCTCGGTCGCGGTCGTCAGCGCCGCCGCGGCTTTCTGCTCCGCGGCGAGGGCCTTGTCCTCGTCGGCCTTCGTGACCGACAGCTCGGACGGTTCGGCAGGCTGCGGGTGCTCGGGCGAACCGCACACCTGGCACGGGACACCGTCTTCGAGCGTGCCCGCCAGTTCGGCTGCCATACCCGCGATCCGACGTTGCAGCAGGTCGAGCCAGTGTTCCCGCGCGTCCTGATGCTTCCGTCGGGCATCGAGCACGCCGCGCTCGAGCCGATCGCGCTCGGTGCGGCGGGTACGGAGATCCGCTGCCGCCGAGGCAGCGTCGGCTGCCCGGTCCCGGGCATCGACGAGGGCCGGGAGTGCGGCGCGGGCCTTCTGCGCCGAGTCGAGCGCCTTCTCCGCTTCCCGCAGAGCGAGCGGCAATTGTTCCCGCTCCCGGGTCAGCGCGTCACCGGCCTCGGCGAGTTCGACCTGCCGGGCGTGCAGTCGCTCCACTTCGACAGCGAGCCGGTCGGCGGCGACGGATTCGGCGAGTGCTCCGTCGAGGCGCACGATCTCGTCACGCCAGGCCCGGATACTCGACCGGATGTGCTCCCGTTCGTCAGCGGTCGGAGGCCAGGACAACTCCGCCACGAGATCGGCGCCGCCCGCCGTCGAGCGCAATCCGTCCGTGATCGCCTCGACGTTCCGCGCGGCAGCCGCAGCCTTGGCCCGGGCGGCGTCGGCCTCGTGCGCGACGGTCGCGACAGGTTCGGCCCGGCGCGCATCCGCCAATTCGGCGACCAGGACCGCCCGCCGGGCCGCCCCCGCTGCGTGGGCCTCGAGTTCCGCCTCGGCTCGCCGCCTGCGGTTCTGGAGTTCGAGGACGCGGCGCGCCTCCGTGAGCGCGTCGCGGGCCATCTTCGCCCGGCTCTTGGCGTTCTGCAGGTCGTCCGCAGCCAGGTCACGGGTCTCGCGGGCCTCGTCCTCGAGCTTGTGGGCCCAGGTCACCGGATCGGCATCTGCGCCTCCCTCGATACCCGCGGCCGTCGCGACCCGTGCCAGCAGCACGTCGATGGCCCGTTGATGCTCGTCCAGGTCGTGGGCGCTGGTGCGCCTGCGGTCGAGGAACCACTCCTCCACCGTCCCGAATCGGGTGGTGTCGAACAGCCTCTCCAGGAGCTGACCGCGTTCCTCGTTGTCGGCGCGCAGGAACTTCGCGAACTCCCCCTGCGGCAGCAGAACCACCTGGAAGAACTGGTCGGCGCTCATACCCATCAGCCGACCGACCTCGTCGGCGATGTCGGGGATTCGTGACAGGTTCTCCCCGCGGCCGTCGAGCCAGGTGAGCGTGGCCTTCGCGTTCTCCTTGATGGTCCCCGACCCACGGCGCTTCGGACGCTCGAACTCGGGGCTGCGGACGAGACGCAGATGCCGGCCCGCGATCGTCGCCTCGAGCGTCACCGTGGGAACGGAACCGGCGGGCGCGTGGTCGGACAGGAGGCGCTTGCCGTCCTTCCGTGCCCCGGGCACCGTGCCGTACAGCGCGAACGCCACCGCGTCGAGGACTGTCGTCTTACCGGCGCCGGTATGACCGTGCAGCAGGAAGAGCCCGTCCGCGCCGAGCCGATCGAAGTCGACTTCCACGGATCCTGCGAACGGCCCGAAGGCTTCGACTTCGAGTCGATGCAGCCTCATGCCGTCTGTTCCAGCGCGACGACCTCGGCGGTGTCTTCGCCGGCCCGGTCGGCGAAGCCGAGTGCGGCTTCCACCAGCCGGATCTCGCCGGTCGACGGTTCGCTGCGCACGTCGGTGAGGAAGCTGCGCGTGATCTGCAGATCGCTGCGCCCGTGCACCTTGTCCCGGTAGCGCAGATCGTCGCCGCCCTCGGGGCGTTGCCACTCGAGGTGAACGGCGAACGGGAAGCGGGTCTGGAGTGAGCGCATGGCGTCGACCGGGCGTTCCGGGTCGGTGAGCACCGCCGACACGTAGCAGTCCTCGGCGTCGCGGTACGTGTCGTCCTCGAGCAACTCCTGCACCGTCCCTGTCAATTGTCGGAGACCGCGGACCACCGGCAGGTCGACCCGCTCGACGGTCCGCAGTCCGTCGGCGTCGAGATCCACGAGGTAGACCGCCTTGCTGTGGGTGCGCTCGCCGAAGGAGTACGGCAGCGGCGAACCCGAGTACCGGATGTTTTCCGCGAGGGTCTGGGGCGAGTGGAGGTGGCCGAGCGCGACGTAGTCGACCCCGCCGAAGGCCGAAGCCGACACCGTCTCGACGCCGCCGACGGAGATGGACCTCTCCGACCCGGTGGCCTCGGCGCCCACGACGAACGCGTGGGCGAGCACCACGGACCTGGTGAGCGGTGTGGTGTCGTTCCGCCTGTCGAGGTCGGTGCGGACACGGTCCATCGCGGCGTCGAGGATCTCGGCGTGCGACCGCGCGGTCGGCACGTCCAGTTGCGCGCGGGTGATCTCGGGCTCGAGATAGGGAATGCCGTAGAACGCGACGGGACCGTGCGCGTCCTCGAGCACGACGGGCGAGCCGATCCCGGCGACCGTCGTCATGAGGTGCAGCCCGCCCGCGCGGGAGAACGCGGCACCCGCCCCGAGCCGCGCCGCGGAGTCGTGGTTGCCGGACGTGGCGACGATGACCGCGCCGGCGTCCCGGATCGCTTCGAAGCCGCGGTTGCACACGGTGACGGCGTCCGCGCTGGGGATCGACCGGTCGTACACGTCACCGGAAACGACGACGACGTCCACGCCGTGCTCGGCGACGAGGGCGGCGATCGCGTCGAGCACACGGGCCTGGTCGGTGAGCAGGTCCACCCCGTGGAACGTGCGTCCGATGTGCCAGTCCGAAGTGTGCAGGATCCTCATGTCCCGAGACCGTAGAGCACCGTGCCGACAACCTCGAACACCTCGGCCGCGTGGCGTCCGAGCGATTCGACGTGTCGCTGGGGCGGTGCCCCACATGTAGCGGGGCGGTGCCCCACATGTCGGTGGGTCGGTGCACCATGAGCCACATGAATGCACTCGCTGCACTCGGAATGCTCCTGGCGCTCGCCGCGGGCACCGCCCTCGGGTGGCTGCTGCACGCGGCGCGGAGCGGTGATCGGGCGGCGCGAGCGGAGGCACAGCTCGCCGCGCTGCGCGAGAACGAGGCCCTGCTGCGGCAGTCACTCGGCGCCGTCAGCGAGGATTCTGCCCGCCGCCACTCGGGTTCGATCGGCGAGCAGATCTCGCGACTGGTCGGGCCGCTGCACGAGGCCGTCGGCGCGCTGGCGGAACAGGTGGACCACGTCGAACGCAGCCGGGTTCACGCGTACGCCGGACTCAGTGAGCAGGTCGAGGGCATGCACCGCACGTCACAGATGCTGTCCACGCAGACGAACAGACTCGTCACGGCGCTGCGGGCGCCGCAGATCCGGGGCCGGTGGGGTGAAATCCAGTTGGAGCGGGTGGTCGAACTGGCCGGGATGGTTCGGCACTGCGACTTCGACACCCAGGTGTCGAAGGAGGGTGTCCGTCCCGACCTGCTCGTGTACCTCGCGGGCGGCAAGCAGATCGTGGTCGACGCCAAGGTCCCGTTCGCGGCGTACCTGGACGCCGCGCAGACGGAAGACCCGGCCGCCCGGGAACAGCACCTCTCCAGACACGCCCGGCAGCTGCGGACGCACGTCGACCAGTTGGCCGACAAGACGTACTGGGAGTCGTTCGACCCGACGCCGGAGTTCGTGGTGCTGTTCGTGCCCGGTGATCCGTTCCTGGACGCGGCGCTGACCGCCGATTCCGGGCTGCTCGAGCACGCGTTCTCACGGAACGTGATCCTCGCCACCCCCACCACGCTCATCGCATTGCTGCGGACCATCGCGCACACCTGGCGCCAGGAGGCGCTGTCTCGGGACGCCGCGAAGATCCACCAGCTCGGCCGGGAGCTGTATTCGCGGCTGGGGACGGTCGGCGCGCACCTCGACCGTCTCGGCTCCCAACTCGGCAAGGCCGTCGACTCGTTCAATCTCACCGTCGCGTCGATGGAGTCCCGGGTCACAGTGACCGCCCGCAAGCTTCACGACCTCGACGTGTTCGACGGCGACGTCACCGAGGTCAGCGCCGTCGATTCGTGGCCGAGACGCACAAATCGCGAGGATCTCTCAGGCTCTACCGGTCACGCCAACGAGGCTAGTTAACAAGTTGCCGCTACTGTCGTTGTGTGTCTGCAACCCAACGTGCTCGCTCTGGGGTGCCGCTCGACAGGCGGTCGATTGTCCCTACGGTCCCCGGTCTCCCCTGGTGGGGTGTCATTCTCCTGGCCGTCGGAGTCACCTTTGTCGGATTCGCTGTCGATGCGGCTCGTGGCACCGAACTCACGGCTGCGTTCTCCACGTTCTATTTCCTCGGCTGTGTCCTCGCCGTGGCGGCTGCCGGCAACCGCGCGCTGTTCACCGCGATCGTCCAGCCGCCGCTGATCCTGTTCGTCGCGGTGCCGCTCGGGCAGAGTCTCATCGCGGAGGAGAACAGCACCGCACTGAAAGACCTGGCGATCAACGTCGCGTATCCACTGGTCAACCGCTTTCCGGTGATGCTCGCCGCCACCGTGGTGACCCTGCTGATCGGCGGACTCCGCCTCTTCCTGCTGCAGCAACGCAAGACCGGTCCCGCTCGCACGTCCGAGCGGCGGCGCGCGCAGCGGGCGCCACGCGCCGCCCGCCCTCGGCGCGCCGCCGAGGAGTCGGAGCAGTCTCCGCCGCCGCGTCGGACGCGTGACAAGGACGCCGCACGGGAGCACCCCCGCTCGGCGCGACGGGCGGCCACCCCACCGCCTCGCCGCTCGTCCTCGTCGGGCGGACGCACAGCGCCTCCACCGCCGATGGTCGACCGGGCAGCGCAGGCACCCCGCTCGGCACCTCCGCGCACCACTCAGGCGCCACGTTCGGTGCCGCCGCGGACGACGCCGCGACCCCGGCCGAACCCCGACGTGCCTGCCCACCCCATTCCGCAGGTGCGCTACCGCGACCGGTACGAGCCGCCGTTCGAGACGGAGCAGCCCCGCTAGAGCAGGGACGGGGCGGGTCGCGAGCCGATCAGGTCCGCGCGGCCCGCAGCTCGCGCGGCAGTGCGAAGACCAGCGTCTCGTTGGCCGTCGTGACCGGCTGGACGTCGTGGAATCCGTGCTCGTCGAGCAGATCGATCACACCGCGCACCAGGATCTCCGGCACGGACGCACCCGAGGTGATCCCGACCGTCCGGACACCGTCGAGCCAGGCCGGATCCACTTCGCGTGCGTAGTCGACCAGGTACGACGCCTTCGCGCCCGCACCAAGTGCCACCTCGACGAGGCGAACCGAGTTCGAGGAGTTGCGGGATCCGACGACGATGACGAGGTCGCATTCGGGCGCCATCGCCTTGACGGCGACCTGACGGTTCTGGGTGGCGTAGCAGATGTCGTCGCTCGGCGGGTCCTGCAGATTCGGGAAACGCTCCCGCAGCCGGGCGACCGTCTGCATCGTCTCGTCGACGCTCAACGTGGTCTGCGACAACCAGATGACCTTCGATTCGTCGCGGACCGTCACGGCGTCGACGGAGTCGGGTCCGTCGACCAGCTGCACGTGATCGGGGGCCTCGCCGGCGGTGCCCTCCACTTCCTCGTGGCCCTCGTGGCCGATCAGGAGGATGTCGAAGTCGTCGCGGGCGAAGCGCTTGGCTTCCTGGTGGACCTTCGTGACCAGCGGGCAGGTGGCGTCGATGGTGCGCAGGTCGCGCGCCGCGGCCGATTCGTGGACCGCGGGAGACACGCCGTGGGCGGAGAACACCAGCAGCGCACCCTCCGGAACCTCGTCGGTCTCGTCGACGAAGACGACACCCTGATCGGTGAGCGTCTCGACGACGTGCCGGTTGTGGACGATCTCCTTGCGCACGTAGATCGGGGCGCCGTGCTTCTCGAGCGCCTTCTCCACCGTCTCGACGGCGCGGTCCACGCCGGCGCAGTAGCCGCGGGGTTCCGCGAGCAGTACGCGCTTCTCGCCGTCGGCGCGCGACGCTCCCGAATCTGCAGAACGTGTGATACCCACATTGAGTGGAACAGCCGAAGACATGGCTCCAGACTACGGGTCACCCCGTACGGACGACACTTTCGCGGGGCCTCGGCCGGGTAGTGTGCGCATCGTCGCACCGAAGTCGTCGACGCTGTGGGCACGTCGGCTACCCAAACGTGCCGTTGTCAGGCAGGCTGTGGGAATGATTCGTCCCCCGTTCGTGGCGCGTGTCGCCGCTGGAATCGCCGTGACGGCCGTCGAAGAGGCCAGGAAACTGCCGACCACCGCGGCGACCCTGCCCATGACCGCGGTCAGTCAGGTGCTGCAGACCACGATGCGTGTTCAGCAGTCCATGACGGCGCTGGCCATCAAGGGCGACCAGGCTTTCGCACTGATCAACTGGACCCACGACGAGGAGCAGCCGGTCTGGGCCGTCTTCGACGAGGACACCGATCCGGTACCCGCCGTCGACGGCGGGACCGACGAGCGGTCGGCCGGGCCTGGGCGGTTCGCCCTGTACTCGCTGAGTCCGCAGGACGAGAGCACCCCCGGGAAGGTCTCGACCCCGAAGGCTGCTCCCGCCGCCACCAACGGCGCCGCCTCCGTGAAGCCGGTGAGCAAGAAGGTCGCGACCTCCGCCCCGACGGTGGCCGAACCCGAGATCGCCGTCGTACTCGACTACGGCACGCTGACGCTCGCCCAGCTGCGGGCGCGCCTGCGCAGCCTGTCCGTCGAGGACCTCACGACGCTGCTGGACTACGAGAACGCGACCCTGGCACGCGCACCGTTCCAGACCATGCTGACCAACCGCATCACCTCCGCCAAGGCCAAGTGACCTCCGCACAGCCCCGCGCAGCCAGTACCGGACCGAGTACCGCCGAGCAGCCGTGGCCGGTCCGCACCGTGTCGGCCAAGGTCGCACAGTGGATCGACCGGCTCGGGAGTGTCTGGGTCGAGGGACAGATCACCCAGATCAACGCGCGTCCGGGAACCCGGACCGCGTTTCTGGTGCTGCGGGATCCGTCCGTCGACATGTCGTTGTCGGTGACCTGCTCCCCGCAGCTGTTGCAGAACTCCCCCGTCCCGCTCACCGAGGGCAGCCGGGTGGTGATGTTCGGCAAGTTGTCGTTCTACACCGGCCGCGGGTCGGTCTCGCTGCGAGTGACGGAGATCCGCGCGATCGGGATCGGTGAACTCCTCGCCCGGATCGAGCGGCTGCGCGCGCTGCTGGCAGCGGAGGGTCTGTTCGACCCTCGACTGAAGCGTCCGCTGCCGTTCCTGCCGGGCACCATCGGGCTGATCACCGGTCGCGCCAGCGCCGCCGAGCACGACGTTCTCAGCGTGGCGCAGCGCCGCTGGCCCGCCGTGCGCTTCGAGGTGCGCAACACCCCGGTGCAGGGCGCGACCGCCGTTCCGCAGATCCTCGACGCGTTGAAGGAACTGGACGCCGACCCGCACGTCGACGTCATCATCCTCGCGCGCGGCGGCGGCAGCGTGGAGGATCTGCTGCCGTTCTCCGACGAGACGCTGTGCCGCGCGATCGTCGCCTGCCGAACTCCGGTGGTCAGCGCCATCGGCCACGAGCCGGACAGTCCGCTCAGCGATCACGTCGCCGACCTGCGGGCCGCGACACCGACGGACGCTGCCAAGCGGGTCGTACCGGATGCCGTAGCCGAGCAGGCGCTGGTCGGCGAACTGCGGTCGCGGAGCGCGGCTGCTCTCCGCAACTGGGTGCAGCGCGAGTCCCACCTGATCTCCCAGCTGCGGAGCCGGCCGGTGCTCGCCGATCCGCTGCGCGCACTCGACCACCGGTCGGACGAGGTCGAGCGACTGCGGGAGGCCGGGCGACGCGACATCAGCCGGGCGATCGCCGCGGAGAGCACCACGATCGAGCACCTGCGGGCACGGCTGACGACCCTCGGCCCCGCTGCGACCCTGGCCCGCGGCTACTCCGTGGTCCAGCGGATCGTGCCCGACGGCGATCCCGAGGTCCTGCGCTCGGTCGACGACGCCCCGCCGGGCACCCAGATTCGCGTTCGAGTCGCCGACGGCGCAATCCGTGCCGCGGTGATGGGAAAGGACAAGTAGGACATGAGCAAGCCCACCGGAAACGACACCGACACCGACATCGCGGAGCTCGGCTACGAGGCGGCGCGCGACGAACTCGTCGACGTGGTCAAGGTGCTCGAACAGGGCGGCCTCGACCTCGACGCGTCACTCGCGCTGTGGGAGCGGGGCGAGGCCCTGGCCAAACGCTGCGAGGAGCACCTCGCAGGGGCGCGCAAGCGCGTCGAGACGGCGCTCGCCCACGCCGACGACGAGGGCTGACACGCCCCCGGTCGTCAGGCGGCGAGGACCTGGGCGTCGGCCGCGGCGGTGGTGAGTTGCTCGAACGCCTCGGGTGACGCACTGCCCGTCACGAGGAGCCGGACGTCGCCGAAGTCGGAGACCCAGATCGGCTCGACTCCCTCCCCGCCGTACACGATCCAGCTGTGACCTGCAACGTCCTCGGTTCCCGTCGCCGTACGCGGACCACCCGCGACGAACGGCACGAGCACCGTCTCGACGGCATTGCTCTGCGTCAGCTGGATGTAGCGGCCTGCCTCGGTGATGAAGCCGACGGTGCTCGAATCGCCGCCGCCGTCGCCGCTGACGATGCTGCGGCTGCCCGAGTTGGGCGTCCAGCCCTCCGGTGTCTCCGGCTTACGCACCGGGAACGGAAGGTCCTGCGCGTCGTACTTCAGCGCCGCATCGACGTCGAAGCTGGGAATCGGACCACTGGTGGGTCCGCCCGGGCTGAACGTGCACTGGCTGGCGATACCCGCGATCAGTACGCAGAACAGGACAAGGGGTACGAGCGACCACACCATGTCGCGGTTGTTGTGCAGGATGCGGGGTTTATCAGATGCCACGCCCACCAGTATCCAGGGTCGGTCCCGGAACAACGATTCTCGGTCCCATGATTCGCGCCCCAGCAGCGCACGTCACACTTCTTTCTGGGAGAATCAGCAGCGAGATCCACTCGACACTCGGCGGCCGACGGCCACCGACACAGCGTCGACGTACAACGTCGACCGTGACTGCACCAGGAGGCACTGCCCATGACGGCTAGCACCACTTCGAGTCGCCGCGAGGCCCCGGACCGAAATCTTGCTCTGGAATTGGTCCGAGTCACCGAGGCTGGTGCGATGGCTGCCGGTCGCTGGGTCGGCCGTGGCGACAAGGAGGGCGGCGACGGAGCCGCCGTCGACGCCATGCGCCAGCTCGTGAGCTCGGTCTCGATGCGCGGCGTCGTCGTCATCGGCGAGGGCGAGAAGGACGAAGCTCCGATGCTGTTCAACGGCGAAGAGGTCGGCAACGGCGACGGACCCGACTGCGACTTCGCCGTCGACCCGGTCGACGGGACCACCTTGATGGCGAAGGGCATGCCCAACGCGATCGCCGTGCTCGCGGTCGCCGAGCGCGGCGCGATGTTCGACCCGTCTGCCGTGTTCTATATGGAGAAGATCGCCGTCGGCCCCGACGCCGCCGATGTCATCGACATCACAGCGCCCGTCGCCGAGAACATCAAGCGCGTCGCGAAAGTCCGCAAGGCGTCCCCCTCCGACGTGACGGTCTGCATCCTCGACCGTCCGCGGCACGCCAGGCTCATCCAGGAGGTCCGGGACACCGGCGCCCGGATCCGCCTCATCTCCGACGGCGACGTCGCGGGTGCGATCGCCGCCGCACGTCCGGAGTCGGGCACCGACATCCTGATCGGCACCGGTGGAACGCCCGAGGGCATCATCGCCGCCGCCGCCATGCGCTGTATGGGTGGTTCGCTGCAGGGCCGGCTGGCCCCGACCGACGATGCCGAGCGCCAGAAGGCCATCGACGCAGGCCACGACCTGGACCGTGTGCTCTCCACCGAAGATCTCGTGTCCGGTGAGAACGTCTTCTTCTGCGCCACCGGTGTCACGGACGGCGACCTGCTCCGCGGTGTCCGCTACTACGGTGGCGGCGCCTCGACCCAGTCGATCGTGATGCGGTCGAAGTCGGGCACCGTCCGCATGATCGACGCGTACCACCGTCTCGAGAAGTTGCGCGAGTACTCGTCCGTGGACTTCACGGGCGAGGACGGTGCCATTCCGCCGACGTTCTAGGCAGCTCCGCTGCCCGTGCGCCTTTCCGGTAGCCAGAGCTACCGGAAAGGCGCACGGGGAGCGCCCCCACGACGCGCTCAGAAGTGGCATGTTTGACGCATGACCGAGAGCAACGAGCAGCAGTACCGGATCGAACACGACACCATGGGCGAGGTGCGGGTGCCCGTGGATGCCCTGTGGCGCGCGCAAACTCAGCGCGCCGTCGAGAACTTCCCGATCAGCGGTCGAGGTCTCGAGCGCACCCAGATACGTGCAATGGGTCTGCTGAAGGCGGCCTGCGCGCAGGTCAACAAGGACCTCGGCCTCCTCGACGCCGAGAAGGCGGACGCCATTATCGCCGCGGCGGGCGAGATCGCCGAGGGCAAGCACGACGATCAATTCCCCATCGACGTCTTCCAGACGGGCTCGGGCACCAGTTCCAACATGAACGCCAACGAGGTGATCGCGTCGATCGCCGCGGCGAACGGTGTGGTCGTCCACCCCAACGACGATGTCAACATGTCGCAGTCGTCCAACGACACGTTTCCCACCGCGACGCATGTCGCGGCCACCGAGTCCGCGGTGAAGGACCTCCTCCCCGCCCTCGACCACCTGCGCCTGGCCCTGCTCGACAAGTCCACCGAGTGGAAGCACGTCGTGAAGTCGGGCCGCACCCACCTCATGGACGCCGTCCCGGTGACCCTCGGCCAGGAGTTCGGCGGTTACGCCCGCCAGATGGAGGCGGGGATGGAGCGGGTCGTGGCCTGCCTTCCCCGGCTCGGTGAGCTGCCCATCGGCGGCACCGCGGTCGGAACGGGACTCAATGCCCCCGACGGATTCGGCCCGAAGGTCGTCGCCGAACTGGTGAAGGCGACGGGCGTCGACGCCCTCACACCGGCGAAGAACAGTTTCGAGGCGCAGGCAGCGCGTGACGGCCTGGTGGAGGCGTCCGGCGCGCTGCGCACCATCGCGGTGTCCCTGACCAAGATCGCCAACGACATCCGCTGGATGGGATCGGGACCGCTCACCGGTCTCGGCGAGATCCGTCTCCCCGACCTGCAGCCCGGCAGTTCGATCATGCCCGGCAAGGTCAATCCGGTGCTCCCGGAGGCTGCCACCCAGGTCGCCGCTCAGGTGGTCGGCAACGATGCCGCGGTCGCCTGGGGCGGCGCCGCCGGCGCGTTCGAGCTCAACGTCTACATCCCGATGATGGCGCGGAACCTGCTCGAGTCGTTGACGTTGCTGGCCAACGTCACGCGACTGTTCGCCGACCGGTGTGTCGTGGGGCTCGTCGCGAACACCGAGCACCTCAAGACGCTCGCGGAGTCGTCGCCGTCCATCGTGACGCCACTGAACTCCGCGATCGGGTACGAGGAGGCCGCTGCTGTCGCCAAGCAGGCGCTGAAGGAGAAGAAGACCATCCGCGAGACCGTCGTCGACCGTGGTCTGATCGGCGACAAGCTGAGCGAGGAAGAACTCGACAAGCGTCTCGACGTGCTGGCGATGGCGAAGGTGAAGGACTGACCCTGCCGACGGAGAGGGCCCGCACTCGATCGAGTGCGGGCCCTCTCGCGCAGAAGTCCTACAGCAGCGCGGACAGCTCGTCGCGGGCCTTCTCGCCCTCCGAGCCGAGATCGGTGCGGTCGGCGATGTTCCACGAGCGGAGCAGCGGAGCGAACACCTTCTCCCCCTGCTGTGCGGGGTCGTAGATACCGGCCTCGGCGAGCACGGCGGTGCTGTCGGTTCCGCCGGGCAGTGCCACGCTCGGCACGTCGAATGCGGCGATCCGCGACGCGATCGCGCGCATCGTCTGGTCGGGTACCAGCTCGAACGCGGCCTCGACGATGTTTCGGTAGAACAGCGACTGCAGTTCGTCGTCCGCGGCCAGCCGCTCGGCGATCACGGCCACCAGCGGGTCCTCGCCGAGTGCCGCCGTGTTGTGATGACGCACCGCCGCGGCCTTCTCCTCGAACGCGGAGTTCGCGAGCATCTCGATCAAATGCATCGGCGGCATCGCGTAACCGCGGACCATCTCGTCCATCCGGGCGCGCTCGAGGGCGACGGGGTCGACGGCGCGCGTCACCATCAGGTAGTTCCGGAGCACGATGGAGTGCCGGTTCTCCTCCGCGGTCCAGCGGCCCACCCAGCGCCACCACGGGCCCACCTGGGCGAGGTGCTTGGCGATCTCCCGGTGGTACGCGGGCACATTGTCCGCCACCAGCACACCCACGGTCAGTGCGAGCGCCTCGACGTCGCTCAGCGTCGACTGATCTGCCGACCAATCCGTTCCACCCATGAACGCGAAGTTCTTGCCCTGGTCCCACGGGACCAGATCGTGCGGCTGCCAGCCGTCCGCCTCGGCGATGTGACGTGTGAGGTTTTCGTCCACCACCGGGGCCAGCTCACTGAGCAG
This sequence comes from Rhodococcus sp. A14, assembly GCF_011603105.1. Taxonomy (NCBI): domain Bacteria; kingdom Bacillati; phylum Actinomycetota; class Actinomycetes; order Mycobacteriales; family Nocardiaceae; genus Rhodococcus; species Rhodococcus sp. A14. The sequence goes on from NZ_JAAOQS010000002.1 coordinate 52,009, forward strand.
CTGCGAGTCATTCTTTTCAATCGGCATCCGCACACCGTAGCGTCCGCGCCGGGGCACCGGGTCGACCACCGGTGAATTCGACGGGAACAACGGCGGCGTTGTGACGAAAACATCCTGGTCATGGGCTTGAAGTCGTTAGGCTGGCAGTCCACGGTTACCCCGGGCCCGAGCAGAGGATCACCCATGCGCAGACATCGGAACCTGACGATACTTCTGTCGGCTCTCGCGCTCGGCGGGTCACTCGTGACGGGTTGCGGCTCCGACGCAGACGACTCCGGTTCCGAGACGTCCGGCGCGAACCCCACCTCGGAGTCCTCCCAGCCGCCGAACCCGGGGACGGTCGCGGGCGTCGATATACCCGATGGTCAGATCGACGACGCCGTGGGCCGTCTCGACGAACTGGCGACCGAGTTGATGGACAGTTCCCGTCTGCCGGGCATGGCGGTCGCCGTCGTCCACGGTGGGCAGACCGTGTACGCGAAGGGATTCGGGGTGCGCGAGGCCGGCACCGATCAGAAGGTGGACGCCGACACCGTGTTTCAGCTGGCGTCGATGTCGAAACCGGTGGGGTCGACGGTGGTTGCCCATCAGGTCGATGCCGGCGTCATCGGCTGGGACACTCCCGTGGTGTCCAAGTCACCCGGTTTCGCCCTCGCCGACCCGTGGGTCACCGAGCACGTCACGGTGGGCGATCTGTACTCGCACCGGTCGGGGTTGCCCGATCACGCCGGCGATCTGCTCGAGGACCTGGGTTTCAACCAGCAGCAGGTGCTCGACAAGCTCCGGCTCGAGCCGCTGAACCCGTTCCGGATCACCTACGAGTACACCAACTTCGGCCTCACCGCGGCGGCGGAGGCCGTCGTGGCGGCGTCGGGGACGGATTGGGCGACGCTCTCCGAGCAGACGATCTACCAGCCGCTGGGGATGTCCTCCACGAGTTCGCGATTCGCTGACTATCAGGCCCGCGACGACCGCGCCGTCGCGCACCAACTCGTCGACGGCAAGTACGTCGCCGATGCGGTACGCAATCCCGACGCCCAGTCCCCCGCGGGCGGGGTGAGCTCGTCCATCAACGACATGGGCAAATGGCTGGCGATGCTGCTGGCCGACGGCACGTTCGAGGGCAAGGAGATCGTGTCCCCCGAATCACTGCTCCCCGCGGTCAGTCCTCAGATGGTGTCCAGCCCACCACGGTCGATGGACAGCCGTCCGGGGTCCTACGGTTATGGGTTCAACGTCTCGACCACCCCGGCAGGGCGGGTCTCCCTCAGCCACTCCGGTGGATTCCAGCTCGGGGTGGCGACGAACTTCGTCGCGATACCGTCCGCCGACGTCGCCATCGTCGCGCTGACCAACGGGTCGCCCATCGGCATTCCCGAGTCCCTCACCGCCGAGTTCGCCGACCTCGTCCAGTTCGGGGAGATCCGCGAGGACTGGAGGTCGTTGTACCGGCAGGCCATCGCGCCGATGGACGAGCCCGAGGGCAGTCTCGTCGGCCAGACGGCCCCCGCGAACCCGGCACCACCGCAGCCGCTCCCCACCTACGCGGGCACCTACGGCAACCCGTATTGGGGTCCCGCCGTCGTCACGGAGAGCAACGGCGCGCTGTCGCTCCAACTCGGGCCCGCCGGGCAGACCTTCCCACTCACCCACTGGGACGGCGAGACCTTCACCTTCATACCCAGCGGTGAGAACGCCCCACCCGGAACCATCTCGAAGGCCACGTTCGCCGGCAACAACGTCACACTCGAGTACTACGACACGGAAGGCCGGGGGACATTCGTCCGCTGAGCCGACACTTCGACGGGAAGAAGACCATGAGCACGAACTCGCACGAACCGACGGGAACCACTCGAACGGACACGGCAGACGTCCAGGTGGTCCGGGCCTTCCTGGACGCGCTCGTCGCCGGCGACCCGGACGCCGCGCAACAGTATCTGCACCAGGACATCATGTGGCACAACGTGTCCCTGCCCAAGATCCGCGGCCTCGGCTCCGTCATGCGGATACTCCGCGGAATGAGCCGCCCCGGTGTCGGATTCGACGTGCGCCTGCACCACATCGCCGGCGACGGAACGGCCGTGCTGACCGAACGCACCGACGTCCTGATCTACAAGCGGCTGCGCAGCGAGTTCTGGGTGTGCGGCACGTTCGAGATGAAGGACGGCAAGATCGCCGTCTGGCGCGACTACTTCAGCAGCCGGGACTTTCTGTGGGGCACGCTCAAAGGTATTTTGAGCGCCTTCTGACGTTTCCGCCCGATGTCACCTCGGTCCGGTCGGACCGTGGTGCCATCGGGCGGATCACGCTGCGCGGCAGGCGCCTACGGCGTCGGCCCGAACTCCTCCAGCATCTCCGTCACGAGCGCCGCGATCGGCGAACGTTCACTGCGCGTCAACGTGATGTGGGCGAACAGCGGATGCCCCTTGAGCTTCTCGATCACCGCGGCCACCCCGTCGTGACGTCCGACCCTCAGGTTGTCGCGCTGAGCGACGTCGTGAGTCAGGATCACCCGGGAGCCGGTGCCGAGCCTGGAGAGCACCGTGAGCAGCACATTGCGTTCCAGCGACTGCGCCTCGTCCACGATCACGAACGAATCGTGCAGCGACCGTCCGCGAATATGCGTGAGTGGCAACACTTCCAGCATGCCGCGGCTGATCACCTCGTCCATCACCTCGGTGCTGGCGAGGCCGTCGAGTGTGTCGAAGACCGCCTGGGCCCACGGGCCCATCTTCTCGCTCTCACTACCCGGCAGGTAGCCGAGCTCCTGCCCGCCCACCGCGTAGAGCGGCCGGAAGACAACGACTTTCCGCTGGGTGCGGCGCTCGAGCACCGCCTCCAGCCCCGCCGTCAACGCCAGCGCCGACTTGCCGGTGCCCGCCTTGCCGCCCAGCGACACGATGCCCACACTGTCGTCCAGCAGGATGTCCAGGGCGATCCGCTGCTCGGCCGAACGTCCGTGCAGACCGAATGCCTCACGCTCCCCCCGCACCAGCTGCACCCGCTTGTCGGCGTTCACGCGGCCCAGTGCGCTCGACGAACCGCCCAGCAGCCGAATACCCGTGTGACACGGAAGCTCCCGGGCCTCCTCCAGATCGACGACACCCTCGGAGAACAGTTCGTCGATCGACGAGGACGCCACGTCCAGTTCGGTCATACCCGTCCAACCCGACGGAACGACGTCGTGGGCGTGGTACTCGTCGGCGGGAAGACCCACCGCACCGGCCTTCACTCGCAGCGGGATGTCCTTGCTGACCAGGACGACGTCACCGCCCTCGGCCTCGAGGTTCAGTGCGCAGGCCAGGATCCTCGAATCGTTACTGTCCGTGCGGAATCCGACCGGAAGAACCGACGGGTCGGTGTGGTTCAACTCGACCTGCAAGGTGCCACCCTCGGTGCCGATCGGCACCGGCTGGTCGAGACGACCGTATTCCAGACGGAGGTCGTCGAGCATGCGCAGCGATTCTCTTGCGAACCATCCCAACTCGTGGTGGTGCCGCTTCCCTTCGAGCTCGCTGATCACGACGAGGGGAAGCACCACACGGTGCTCGGCGAACCTGGTGACGGCCCAGGGGTCGGACAGCAGTACGGAGGTATCGAGTACGAATGTACGAACTGCAGAATCCGACGATTTCCTGGGGGCGGCGGACGAACGTCCGACGCGGGCTGAGACGGAGCGTGAAGCAGTCACGTTGGCTCCTAGGTCTGCGTGGCACCCACGCAAACTCGGTTCGCTGGACCGGTCCGTCCCTGGTGTGTCACCACACGAGGGCCGGGCGCCGGCCCCCTCGCACTGAGTGTGTCAGCCACGATCAGGACCTCCCGTACAAGCAACTTCCCCGCTGCCTGTTACCCCCGACGGTACTGCCAAACACGCCGGACGGCCGTGCGAGCGGCGGGCGTGTCGGTGAACATCAAGTTACGTGCGGGCGCCTGCGACGCCCGTGCGTGGTTAACGAGTCCCTGCACTCGCAGGCCACGCACGGGCGGCGGAGCCGCTTAGATCAGGCGCCAGTCCTCGAGACCCTCGTACAGCGGGAAGTCGGCGGCAAGCTTCGACACGCGGGACTTCAGCGTCTCGACGTCGGACGATCCGGCGAGTGCGGTGCCGATGATGTCGGCGACCTCGGTGAACTGCTCGTCCCCGAATCCACGCGACGCGAGCGCCGCCGTGCCGATCCGGAGGCCGGACGTGACCATCGGCGGGCGGGGGTCGAACGGCACCGCGTTGCGGTTGACGGTGATGCCGACCTCGTGGAGAAGGTCCTCACCCTGCTGGCCGTCGAGCTGCGAGTTGCGCAGGTCGACGAGCACGAGGTGCACGTCGGTGCCGCCGGTGAGGACGCTGACACCCTTGTCGACGACATCGGCGCCGGTCAGACGCTCGGCGAGGATCTTCGCGCCGGTCAGGGTGCGCTGCTGACGGTCCTTGAACTCCTCGGTGCCCGCGATCTTCAGGGAGACGGCCTTGGCGGCGATGGCGTGCATCAGCGGCCCGCCCTGCTGGCCGGGGAAAACGGCGGAGTTGAGCTTCTTCGCCCACTCCTGCTTGGCGAGGATCAGGCCGGAGCGCGGCCCGCCGAGCGTCTTGTGGACCGTGCTGGACACGACGTCGGCGTACGGCACGGGCGACGGGTGCAGCCCGGCAGCGACCAGGCCCGCGAAGTGCGCCATGTCGACCCACAGGTACGCGCCGACCTCGTCGGCGATCGACCGGAACGCGGCGAAGTCCTCGTGACGCGGGTACGCGGACCAACCGGCGACGATGACCTTCGGCTGCGCGGCGACCGCGATCTTGCGGACCTCGTCCATGTCGATGCGGTGGTCCTCCTTGCTGACCCCGTACGACTCGACGTCGTACAGCTTGCCGGAGAAGTTCAGCTTCATGCCGTGCGTGAGGTGGCCGCCGTGCGCCAGGTCGAGGCCGAGGAGCTTCTCACCCGGGTTCATCAGGGCCATCAGGACCGCCGCGTTGGCCTGTGCGCCGGAGTGCGGCTGAACGTTCGCGAAGTCGGCGCCGAACAGTTCCTTGGCGCGGGTGCGGGCGAGATCCTCGATGACGTCGACGTGCTCGCAGCCGCCGTAGTAGCGGCGTCCCGGGTATCCCTCGGCGTACTTGTTGGTGAGGACGCTGCCCTGGGCCTGGAGGACCGCGCGCGGAACGAAGTTCTCCGAGGCGATCATCTCCAGCGTGTCGCGCTGACGGGCCAGCTCACCTGCCATGGCCTGGGCGACTTCGGGGTCGAGTTCGGCGAGGGGGGCCGTGTTGACGTCGGTACCGGGCACAGCGGTCATCGAGGGATCTCCAAGCTGGATGCGGAAACGAATGCTCCCAGTCTACGAAGTACCCGTGAGGACTTCCTAACCGCCCGCGGTGAGGTACCCCTCACCGGCGCGCAGGACGCTGGGCACGAGCGGCTCGTCGAGCAGCCGGCGGAACCGCTCCGACCGCTCCGCGCCGACCGGCACCTCGCCCAGCCAGCCACCGAGCAGTCGGTATCCCTCCACGTAGGTGCTGGTGTACGCCCGCCACAACGGCGACGACAGGAACCGCAGCGACTGCCGGGCCCGCTCGGGAGTCGACAGGCTCCACCGCTGCAGGAACGCCGCGACGTCGTCGTGGCTGCGGCCCTCGTCGTGCAGCATCATCGCCGCATCCTGCCGCACACCGAGCAGCTGCCCGGACGCCCCGGACAGACGTTGCGCCTGCTCACCGTCGAATCGCAGGCCCAGGTCGGCGTAGATTTCCTGCGCCCACAGCCCCCAGTCCGACCCGACGATCGATTCGAGCGCGAGGTCCGCGAGCCCCTCGGCCATCAGGCACTGCGGGGTGTTGACGACGAACAACGTCTGCTCGAGCTGTCCAGCGCCGACCAGTCCGGCTTCCTTGCGGCAGTGCTCGGTGTGGTGGCCGGGGTACGACTCGTGCGCGATCAGCCGCGGCAGGTTCGACATGTGCTGCTTGAGGTCGGAGTTGATCGCGACCCGGGAACGGTAGTCGCCGAGGTAGTAGTTGAACCCCGACCACGGCTTGTCGCCCACGACCTCGTACTCGACGACTTCCGAGTCGGGCAGTGCGTAATGCCCGCGCACGAGATCGCGCAGAGCGCTCGAGAAGGCGTCGACACATTCCTGCAACCGGTCCGCGGGGATCTCGTCCTTCGCGCGGTGGGCCTGGATGCGTTCGGCGAGCGGCCCCGTTCCGGGCAGCACGGCGTCCATCTTCCGGTGCGCCTCCCGGTACTGCTCCTCGTCGCCCCGTTCGATCCGGACGTCGAAGTACGCCTCGACCTCGTCGACGAAGCCGACGTCGTCGCCCGCGAACTTGCGCGCTGAGCATTCGAGGGCGCGGAGATGGACGTCGAGGAACCGTGTCCGCTCCTCGGACAGTCCCGCCGACGGCAATTCCGCGCGGAGGTTCGCCGCCGTGCGCGCGAGAACGCGCGGATCGGGCTTCGGCGCGTTCTCCACCTGCCTGCGCAGCGCGGGATCGCCGGTATACGCGTCGACGAATCCTTCCTCCAGCCGGTCGAAACCCAGCCCGAGCAGCAAGTATTCGCGTACGAACGAAACGGATTCCATGCCGTCCGACCTTAGTCGCACACGCGTCTGCCCGACCCGCCGACAGCGCAGCCTGTGGCACCAAGCACAATCCGACTATGCAACCGCTACTCGCCAGCGCAACGACGACGGCAGAGATTCTGGGCATGGACCGCTCACTCCCCCGTGTACCCGAGTGTGAGCGGAACTGATGGCGCGGACGAGCGAGTCCAGTCCGTACGTCGAATTCGACCGGAAGCAGTGGCGCACACTGCGTAAGTCGACGCCACTCGTCCTGACCGAGGAAGAGCTGTACGGACTGCGGGGCCTCGGCGAGCAGATCGACCTCGAAGAGGTCGCGGAGGTGTACCTGCCGCTGTCGCGTCTCATCCACCTGCAGGTCGCGGCACGTCAGCGACTGTTCGCCGCGACCGCGACGTTCCTCGGCGAGAAGCACCCCGACCAGCAGGTGCCGTTCGTGATCGGCGTCGCCGGCAGTGTGGCGGTCGGCAAGTCCACCACCGCCCGTGTCCTCCAGGCCCTCCTCGCGCGGTGGGAGCACCACCCGCGCGTCGACCTGGTGACGACGGACGGCTTCCTGTATCAGACGGCCGAGCTGAACCGCCGCGGGATCATGCACCGCAAGGGCTTTCCCGAAAGTTACGACCGCCGCAAGCTGCTGCGGTTCGTCACCGAGGTGAAGTCGGGGGCCGAAGAAGTGGCCGCGCCGGTGTATTCACACATCTCGTACGACATCATCCCGGGCCAGTACCACCTGATCCGGCAGCCGGACATCCTCATCATCGAGGGTCTCAACGTGCTGCAGACCGGTCCCCGGCTGATGGTGTCGGACCTGTTCGACTTCTCGATCTACGTCGACGCCCGCATCGAGGACATCGAGAACTGGTACATCCAGCGTTTTCTCGCGCTGCGGAAGACGTCGTTCTCCGACCCCGACGCACACTTCCACCACTACGCCGGACTGTCCGACCGGGACGCGACGGCTGCCGCCCAGGAGATCTGGCACAACATCAACCGGCCCAACCTCGTCGAGAACATCCTGCCGACGCGTCCGCGTGCCACGCTCGTGCTGCGCAAGGACGCCAATCATTCGATCAACCGGCTGCGGCTGCGGAAGCTGTAGGTGAGCGGCGAAGTGTGTTCCGGCACGCTTCGCCACTCACGTCAGACGCCGAAGCGGCGGTGCCGGGCGGCGTAGTCGCGGAGCGCGCGGAGGAAGTCGACCCGGCGGAACTCGGGCCAGTACGCCTCGGTGAACCAGATCTCGGAGTAGGCGCTCTGCCACAGCAGGAACCCCGACAGCCGCTGCTCCCCCGACGTGCGGATCACGAGGTCGGGGTCGGGCTGGCCGGACGTGTAGAGGTGACCGTCGATGCCGTCGACTGTGATCGATTTCACCAGTTCGTCCCCCGACAGTCCCGCGAGGAGTTTCTCGCTCAGCAGCGACTGCACGGCGTCGGCGATCTCCTGGCGACCGCCGTAGCCGATCGCGACGTTGACGTGGGTGCCGGTGCGCCCCTCGGTCCCGGCAGCCGCGTCACGCAGACGGCGGGACTGTTCGGAGGGCAGGAGGTCGAGGGCGCCGACGATCTTGACGCTCCAGTTCTTGTCGGGGCCGGAGATCTCCTCGACGACGTCCGTGATGATCTCGAGCAGGGTGTCGAGTTCCCCGGGGTCGCGGCGCAGGTTCTCGGTGGACAGCAGGTAGATGGTGGCCATCTCGATGCCCGCGGCGTCGCACCAGCCGAGCAGCTCGGAGATCTTCAGGGCGCCCATGCGGTGGCCGTGACTGACGTCCTCGAAGCCGTTTTCGCGGGCCCACCGCCGGTTGCCGTCGCACATCACGGCAATGTGCCGAGGGTGCTGTAGACCGTCGAGCCGCTTCAGTAGACGACGCTCGTAGATGCTGTACAGCAGTCCTCGCGCACTCACCTGGAGATCACCATGACACGCAAGAGTACGCCGCATCCGAAGGTGATCCGCGACGGCCGTCACACAGCGCACGACTTGCCGCTACCGACGGGTACGCTCTCACCACAAGCTAACCTACGGTTGCGTAGGTTATTGCCACACACAGCGAGAAGAGGTGTTCAGTGACCGCTTTCGGCCTCGACGAACTGCCCGTCAAGCCCCGACTGCGAGGGTGGATCCACCTGTGGGCGTTCGGCGTCTCCGTGATCGCCGGCATCGTCCTCGTCACACTGTCGGGCACCCAGGTGTCCGGGGAAGCGGCGCTCGCCACCGCCGTCTACAGCCTCACGGTGTGCGGCGTGTTCGGGGTCAGCGCCACCTACCACCGGATCCACTGGAACACCGTCAAGGCCCGCACGTGGATGAAGCGCGCGGACCATTCGATGATCTTCCTGTTCATCGCCGGCAGTTACACCCCGTTCGCGGTGCTGGGGCTTCCGCCCGACACGGGCCGGACCCTGCTGATCGTCGTGTGGGCGGGGGCGCTCGCCGGGGTCGCACTGAAAATGCTGTGGCCGACGGCACCGCGCTGGGTCGGGGTACCGCTCTATCTGCTGCTCGGCTGGGCCATCGTTCCCGTCGCACCCGAACTGACACACGAGGTCGGCGTCCTACCGATGGTGCTGCTGCTGATCGGCGGCATCCTCTACTCGGTCGGCGCGATCCTCTACGCCACCAAGTGGCCCAACCCGTGGCCGACCACGTTCGGGCATCACGAGTTCTTCCACGCCGCCACCGTCATCGCGGCCCTGTGCCACTACATCGCCGTGTGGCTGGTGGTGTTCCGGTAGGCCGGACTACCGGCTCAACGCGGCACCCAGGTCCTCGATCGTCGACACCGGGCGGTCGCACACGAACCCGCGGCACACGTACGCCGCGGACGCGCCGCCGACCAGCGGCCGGTCGGCGAGCAGCGGTGACGAGTCCGGTGCGCCGCCGACCACGACGGCACCCCCGGGAGCGAGTCTGCGCGCCTCCCGAAGCAGGACGGAATCCCCGTCGGTCGCCACGGCCACCTGGATCGGGCCGCGCACCGACGCCTCGGCCACCGCGAGCCAGTGCCCGGCCGATCGCGGCGCGCGCTCCAGAAGCAGTGCCACCCGGTCGAGCGATTCGGCGGCCGCGCTCGCGTACCGTCCCGACGCGTCCGCGTCGGCCACCGCGGCCGCCGTGACCAGTGCCTCGACCAGGCACGACGCTCCGGACGGCGTCGCACCGTCGACCGGGTCGCGGGGACGGGTCACCAGGGTCTCGGCGTCGTCGGCGGTGTCGAACCAGCTGCCCGGCCGCTCGTCGTCGGCGAAATGGATCAGGGCGCGGTCCAGCAGCGCCCGCGCGTGTGTCAGCCACTCGTTGTCGCCGGTCGCCTGATACAACGCGAGAAGGCCCGTCGCCAGGCAGGCGTAGTCCTCGAGCACCCCGGCCGATTCGCCCACGGACGTTCCCAGCGACGCCCTCCGCAGACGCCCGTCGACGACGTGCAAGCCCAGCACCGCACGCGCGCACTCGGCGGCCGCGGCCACCCACTCCGGCCTGCCGAGTCCGGCACCGGCCTCGGCGAGCGCGGTGATCGTGAGACCGTTCCAGGCGGTGACCACCTTGTCGTCGCGTCCCGGCTGCGGCCGCGTCGCACGCTGGGCGAGCAGCGTGTCCCGGATCCGGCGCCGGCGGTCCCAGTCGTCCGGATCGCGCGGAAGCTGCAGGACGGACGTGCCGGCCTCGAACGTCCCGTCCGCGGTCACCGCGAACACCCGGGCCGCCCACTCCCCGTCCTCGGGGCCGAGAACCTCGACGAGCTGCCCGGGGGTCCACACGTACGTGAGTCCCTCGACGCCCTCGGTGTCGGCGTCGAGGGCGGACGCGAACGACCCGTTGTCGGTGCGCAGATCGCGCAGCAGGAACTCGACCGTCTCCTCGGTGACCCGGACGGCCAGGTCCGCGCCCGTGCGCCGGCCCAGGTGCGCGTACACGCGCAGCAGCTGGGCGTTGTCGTAGAGCATCTTCTCGAAGTGCGGCACCACCCACGCGGCGTCGACCGAATACCGGGCGAAACCGCCGCCGAGCTGGTCGTAGATGCCGCCGCGCGCCATCGCCGACGCCGTCCGCCCCACAACACCGAGCACGTCGTCGTCACCGGACCGCTCGTACGTGCGCAGCAGGCCTTCCATCAGCGCGGACGGCGGGAACTTGGGGGCTCCTCCGAACCCGCCGCGGTCGGCGTCCTCGTCCCGCAGCACGGCTGCGGCAGCCGCGTCCAGCAGGGCCGCGTCCACCCGGACCTCGCCCTCGGGAATGCCGCCGGCTCCCCGCCGCAACTCGGCGACCACCGAGGCGGCCGCGTCGTCGACGTCACCGCGGCGGTCCCGCCACGTGTCGGCGATGGCGCTCAGCAGTTGCGTGAACGACGGCATCCCGCCGCGCGGCTCGGACGGGTAGTAGGTGCCGCAGTAGAACGGGGCGCCGTCGGGAGTGAGGAAGCACGTCATCGGCCAGCCACCCTGACCGGTCATCGCGACCGTGGCGTTCATGTACACGGCATCGAGGTCCGGACGCTCCTCGCGGTCGACCTTGACGCACACGAAGTGCTCGTTCATCAGCGACGCCACCGCCTCGTCCTCGAAGGACTCGTGGGCCATCACGTGGCACCAGTGGCACGCCGAGTATCCGATCGACAACAGGATCGGGACGTCCCGCTCGCGCGCCCACTCGGTCGCCTCCGGACCCCACTGCTGCCAGTGCACGGGGTTGCCGGCGTGCTGTCGCAGATAGGGGCTGGTGGACCCACCGAGTGTGTTCTGTGCACGTGGGTCCATGTCCGGCTCCTGTTCGACTACTTCTGCAGGTTCGGCGGGGTGTCCGTCGGCTTCGGCGGTTCGGTGCTGCTCGGCCCGCCACCGTGGATCGCGCCGCGGTCGGTGCCCTCGTCCGCTTCCTGGTCCGGTTCGGGGTGCTCCGGCTCGAACGTCTCGGGCAGGTTCTTGAGCTTCTTGTTCATCGACCGCACCAGCAGCACCACGCCCGCGAGCAGCGCGAGAATGACGACGAGGCCGATGGGCGACGCCTTGCCGAACTCGGGACCGGACGGGGTGCTCGGCGTCTGCGCCAGGACGTCCGCCGCGCCGGCCACGATGCTCACCGTCAACGCATTCACTGCTGTCCGTCCTCGTGGATGCCCGCGAACAGGTCGTTCTCCGGGATGGAGGTGGTGACGCGGGTCTTGGCGAGCTCGAATTCCTCGGTCGGCCAGATCTTCTGCTGGATCTCGAGCGGAACCGCGAAGAACGAGCCGTTCGGGTCGATCTGGGTCGCGTGGGCCCGCAACGCGTCGTCACGCTGAGGGAAATAGTCGCCGCACGTGATCTGGGTGGTGACGCGTGCCATCAGGTCGCCCTGCTCGGTCTTCCACTTCTTGAGCCACTCGGCCATCGGGAACTCTTCGCCGCGGCGGTCGTACTCCTCCTGGAACTGCAGGAGACGCTTCCGGATGAAGCCGTGCGAGTAGTAGACCTTCTGCACCTTCCACGGTTCCCCGGCGTCGGGGAACCGCTCCGGGTCGGCAGCGGCCTCGTACGCGGCCATCGACACCTCGTGGCACCGGATGTGATCGGGGTGCGGGTAGCCGCCGTTCTCGTCGTACGTGGTCATGACGTGCGGACGGAACTCGCGGATCACGCGCACCAGCGCCTCGGTCGACTCCTCGAGCGGAACGAGCGCGAAGCAGCCCTCCGGCAGCGGCGGCTTCGGGTCACCCTCGGGCAGACCCGAGTCGACGAATCCCAGCCACTGGTGCTGGACTCCGAGGATGCGCGCCGCCTCGGCCATCTCCTCGATGCGTACCTCGTGGATGCGGTCCCGTACCCCGGGCACGTCCATCGCGGGGTTGAGGATGTCGCCACGTTCACCACCGGTCAACGTCACGACCTTCACTTCGTTGCCCTCTGCGGCGTAACGGGCCGTTGTCGCGGCACCCTTGCTCGACTCGTCGTCGGGATGGGCATGGACGGCCATGAGCCGGAATCCGCTCACGTATTCGTTCACCTCAACTTCGCCAGTAGCCGTTGCCGGCTTGTCCGTGTCGCGCGCTCTCGCCCTCCGCCATCGCTGACGGCGCACTGACGCACGTCCTCTATAGTTCCACCCGAGAGTTCCGCTTGCAGCCGTGCCCCCGCTCGAGTGCTGCAAGTTACGTGGAACCGGAGCGGTACGAGAGTTGAGAGATGACGAGAACGCTTCCCCCGGGCCGATACACAGCCGCGGCAAAGCCTGCGCGCCCGAAGCGCTGGCTCGTGTGGGCGCTGTCCGCGGCGGTCCTGGTCGTCGGTGTGATCGTGGCGTTCGTCGCCTACGACAAGTTTGCCGTCTCCGAGATCGACAGTGAGGCCACGTCGTTCGATCTGGTGAGTGAATCGCAGCTGGACATCACGTTCACCGTCACCCGCGAGGACCCGTCCCAGGCGGCGGTCTGCATCGTCCGCTCCCGCTCCAAGGACGGTTCCGAGACCGGCCGTCGCGAGGTCTACATGGCCGGCGGCGAAGACCAGACGGTGAAAGTCACCGCCCCCGTCTACACGTCGCGCCCGCCCGCGATGGGCGACATCTACGGCTGCAGCCTGGACGTTCCCGCCTATCTGACCGGCGGCTGACACCAGCGCACCCGAGCGACCGTTCGGGTTATTCGGGGTTTGCGCTCCCCGATCGTGCTAGAATCGCCTGGTACACGGTTCCGGTTTGGAACCGTGTATTGCTGCATTGGCGGCAAGGCGGAAATCGAACGGCCTCGGCCGTCGAATTTTGCCGAGCCGTTGATCACTGCTGTTGCAGTGGTCTGTCGAGGGAGCCCGGCGGCTCCAACTACGAGGGAGTGATCGAGATGACCGAGACCCAGGTGACCTGGCTGACCCAGGAGTCACATGACAGGCTCAAGAGCGAACTCGACCAGCTCATTGCCAATCGTCCGGTCATCGCCGCCGAGATCAACGAGCGTCGCGAAGAGGGCGATCTGAAGGAGAACGGCGGCTACCACGCGGCCCGCGAAGAGCAGGGTCAGCAGGAGGCACGCATCCGCCAGCTTCAGGAACTCCTGAACAGCGCGAAGGTCGGCGAAGCGCCCACCCAGTCCGGTGTCGCACTGCCCGGTTCCGTGGTGAAGGTGTACTACGACGGCGACGAGAAGGACACGGAGACGTTCCTGATCGCCACCCGCGAAGAGGGTGCACGCGACAACAAGCTCGAGGTCTACTCCCCCAACTCCCCGCTGGGTGGCGCACTGCTCGAGGCGAAGGTCGGCGAAACCCGCGAATACACGCTGCCCAACGGCAGCAGCATGAAGGTGACGCTCGTCAGCGCGGAGCCGTACCACAGCTGATCGCGGATCCACCGCCGAAAACTCCGGTCCGGGCCACGCGCCCGGGCCGGAGTTTTCTGCGTTGACGCCGGTGAGCGGGATCAGAAGACCCTGCGGGCCTTCATGTCGGCGAACACGGGACCGATCCGCACCACGTCGCCCGTCGTCGGGGCGTGCAGCATCTGGCCGTTGCCGACGTAGATCGCCACGTGTCCCGGCCCACCCGACTGCCAGTTGCCGAACAGCAGGTCTCCGGGCCTGGCCTGCGACAGCGGCACCTCCACACCGACATTCCACTGCGTTTCCGACGTGCGGGGCAGTTTGACGCCGGTTGCGGCGTACACGGCGAACGACGTCAGCCCCGAGCAGTCGAAACCGCCGCCGGACGGTCCGTTGATGTTGCCGCCGCCCCACACGTACGGCAGACCGATGAACCGCATGGCCGCCTCGACGACGCGGCTCGTGTCACCGGCGGCCGCACCGTAGAAGAACGGCGACAGCATCCGCGCGAACGACTCCTCCAGCGATCGGATCCGCGCGACGTACGGCTGCGTTTCGTGCTCGTAGTCGAACTTGCCGGCGGGCATGCCACCCGCGGTCCGGACCGCACCCGCACCGGCGTTGTACGCGGCGATCGTGAGGTCGAGGGTGTCGCCCTTGACCACACCCTCCTTCTTCCAGCCCTCGATCTGCCCGAACAGGTCGCACAGCATCTGACCGGACGCCATCATCGGGTCGGCGACGCCGTTGATGTCGACCTTGCCGTCGCCGTCCGCGTCCTTGCCGTACTTGGCCCACGCGGGGGGCATGAACTGGCCGGGACCGCGGGCGCCCGCCCGGGACACCGGTGAGGTCGCGCCGTAGCGGAAGCCGTTCTCGACGGAGTACAGTGCCGCCAGCGTCGGCGGCTTGATGCCCTCGCACAGCGACCCGGCCTTGCGGATCCACGGCGCGAAGACGGCGATGGCGCCGACCGGCGCGAGCGAGACACCGGGGAAGCCGGCGGGGACGGACGGGATCAGCGACCCGAGTCCGCTGATCAGGGCGGGGACCCCCGGCAGAGCGGCGAGGCCCCCGATCGCATTTCCGACGTCGGGGGCGCTCATCGCTGGGGGCTGGTCGAGTGGCGTGTCCGGCAGCGCCAGTGGGGGAACCGGAGCAGGCGGCGGAGCCGCCTCGACGGCGGGTGGCGGCGGAATGTAGGGGTCGGTCGCCTGCTTCACCACATCCGAGGCCTGGGCCACCATCTGCTCGGCCTGCACGCGGGCCGGTTCGGGGAGGGTCGATATTGCGTCGTCAACTTGTTTCTGAACGTCGGGTGAGGCCTGCTCGACCACCTGAATTGCTTCTGCTGCTTGATCTTTCACCGGCTGCGGTATGTCCGCTCCCTGAACGATGGCCCCCGCTGCGGTGGTGATCGCCACGATGATCGCCGCTGCATCAACTGACATACGTGCGCTCCTCCTCCTCGGTGCACCTAACCGAGTGAGTTCACGTTACGACGGGGCACAGCAGATGCGAGGCGATTCTGCGGGATTGATCCGTTTCCTACCGTGACCTGCGGGAGAGCGGCACCTGGCGAATCACGGCTGTCGGGCACGACAGCATGCGACGCGCCAGGGGCGTGCACTGCACCCACCGCGCACTCGACGAGGAGAGACAGATTCTTCCCAGGTTGTTCTAAGGTTCGTCGGGGAAGCTGGTCGGCATGAGTGAAGACCGACGGATTTCCCGCCTGCTTCCCGTTCGCCGCGTCCTCGCGGCAGCCGGAATCGCCGGACTGGTCGCCGGTGGTGGCATGGCGGCGGCAGCGGACCCCGCGACCCCCGATTCGGCGGTGGCAGCACCCCTCGTCTCGGCAGGGTTCGGCGCACCGGACGCCGTGTCCAGCGGTTCCTGAGATCGCGCGACCGGAGAACCGCCATATGACCAGCGCACGCAGCGCAACCGAATGGTCCACCTGGGGTGCGCACGCACGCATCGTCGTCACCGACCCCGACGCCCTGAGCTCGGCGTCGAACCTGATCCGCGGCTACCTCGCGGCGGCCGATGCCGCCGTCAACCGGGACCGCGCGGACGCCGAGATCCGCTCCCTCGACGAGGGCCCGAACACGGTCACCCCGATGTTCGCGCGGTTCCTCACCGACGCCCTCGCCGCAGCGCGCACCACGGAGGGGGCACTCGACCCCACTGCGTCGGCCCCCGCACCCCAGTCGTGGCGATCGATCACCGTCGACGGCACCGAGGTCACGCTCCCCGCCGGCGTGGAACTCGACCTGACGGCGACCGCGCGGGCGAGTTCCGCCGACCACTGTGCGTCGACGACGGCGGAGCTGCTCGGGTGTGGCGTCCTGGTGGCGCTCGGCGGAGACATCGCCACCGCCGGGACCACGCCACCGGGCGGCTGGCAGGTCCAGGTCCAGGACCTGCCGGGCGACCCCACCTGTCAGGTGTCGATCCCGTCGGGTGCGGCCGTCGCGACCGCCAGCACCGTCAAGCCGTTGCATCCCGACTCGATCTCGTTGTGGCGGACCGTGACCGTGGTGGCCGAGTCGTGCACCACGGCGCACGCGTCGAGCACGGCCGCGGTGGGGATGGGCGGCGGTGCGATCGATTGGCTCACCAACCTCGAGCTGCCTGCCCGGCTGGTGGATCAGGAGTTCCGGGTGATCACCCTGGGTGGGTGGCCGAGCTAGGTCCGGCTATTCCTGGAGGCGAACCGCGTATTGGGCGTCGCGCAGTGCGTCGAGGAGATCCTGCCGGTGGCCGGGGCCACGGGTCTCGACGGTGAGGAACACCTCCACCTCGTCGAGTGCGAGCGCGCCGCCGGTGCGGGAGTGGACGACGTCCACCACGCTGGCGCCGTTGCCGCTGATCACGCCCAGGAGGCTGACCAGACCACCCGGTCGGTCCGGAATGGTCACGTGCACACCGAGATACCGGCCGGCGGCCCGAAGGCCGTGATTGACGACGTGGGTGAGCAGCAACGGGTCGATGTTGCCACCGGACAGCACCGCGCACACCTTCCCGGTGAGTCCCAGCTCTTCCGTCGAGCAGCTGATCAACGCGGCCACCGCCGCCGCGCCGGCAGGCTCAACGATGAGCTTCGCGCGTTCGAGGCACAGGAGCAGCGCCCGGGACAGAGCGTCCTCGCTGACCGTCACGATGGCGTCGACCTGCGAGCCGACGTGGGCGAACGGCACGTCGCCGGGCCGGCCGACCGCGATGCCGTCGGCCATCGTCGACATGGTCTCCAGCGGAATCGGACGGCCCTCCGCCAGCGAACGCGGCCACGCGGCCGCCTGCTCGGCCTGGACGCCGACGATCCGCACGTCCGGCCGGGTGGCCTTGACCGCCGCGGCGATGCCCGCGATCAGCCCACCGCCGCCGGTCGGGACGACAAGCGTGCCGACGTCGGGTTCCTGCTCGAGGATCTCGAGCCCGACGGTCCCCTGCCCGGCGACGATGTCGACGTGATCGAAGGGATGGATGAGGACGGCGCCGGTCTCGTCCGCGAACTCCTTCGCGGCGACGAGCGCGTCGTCCACGGTGTCGCCGGTCAAGTGGACGGTGGCGCCGTACGCCTTGGTGGCGACGAGTTTCGGAAGTGGTGCGCCGGTGGGCATGAACACGGTGGACGGGATGCCCAGTTCCGTGGCCGCCCAGGCCACGCCCTGCGCGTGATTGCCCGCGCTGGCCGCCACGACCCCGCAGGCCCGTTCCGCGACCGACAGATTCGCGATCCGGTTGTACGCACCCCGCGGTTTGAAAGATCCAGTGCGCTGCAAGTTTTCGCACTTCAGCGACACGACGTGCCCGCATCGTTCCGATAACGCCCGGGACGCGATCACCGGCGTCCGGCGCATGACGGGGTCCAGCAGCTTACGAGCTGCTCTGATCTGATCCAGCGTGACAGGCTCCACGCGGGCCAGCATAAGGCCTTCGGCCCGTGCGCCTTTTTGGTAGCGGCGGCAACCAAAAAGGCGCACGGGCGGCGAAGCCGCCTACTTTAGCGCCTGCTCGATGTCGCCCACGAGGTCGGCGGCATCCTCGATGCCGACGGACAGGCGCACCAGGTCGTCCGGAACCTCGAGCAGCGAACCGGCGGTGGAGGCGTGGGTCATGGCACCCGGGTGCTCGATCAGCGACTCGACGCCGCCGAGCGACTCGGCCAGCGTGAAGATCTCGGTGCGCGAGCAGAAGTCCAGTGCGGCCTGCTTGCCGCCGGCGAGGCGGACCGAGATCATGCCGCCGAAGCGGCGCATCTGCTTCTCCGCGACCTTGTGGCCGGGGTGCGAGTCGAGTCCGGGGTAGATGACCTGCGACACCGCGGAGTGCCCGGTGAGCAGTTCGACGACCTTCTCGGCGTTGTCGCTGTGCCGCTCCATGCGCAGGGAGAGGGTCTTGATTCCGCGGAGCGTGAGGAACGCGTCGAAGGGTCCGGGGACCGCGCCGGCACCGTTCTGCAGGAACGCGAACGCCGTGTCGAGCTCCTCGTCGTTGGTGACGAGTGCGCCGCCGACGACGTCGGAGTGTCCGCCGATGTACTTGGTGGTCGAGTGCAGCGCGACGTCGGCGCCGAGCTGCAGCGGCTGCTGCAGGTACGGCGAGGCGAACGTGTTGTCGACGACGATCTTCGCGCCGGCCTCGTGCGCGATGTCGGACAGTGCCTCGATGTCACCGATGTTGAGGAGCGGGTTCGTGGGCGTCTCGACCCACACGAGCTTGGTGTTGGGCCGGATGGCTGCCCGGACCGCGTCCACGTCGGAGACCGCGGCGGGCGTGTACTCGATGCCCCACTGGGTGAAGACCTTGTCGATCAGGCGGAACGTTCCGCCGTAGGCGTCGTTCGGGATGACCAGGTGGTCGCCGGGGCGCAGCGCGGCACGGAGCAGGCAGTCGGTGGCGGCCATGCCCGAGCCGAACGCGCGACCGTACGTGCCCGACTCGAGGGCGGCGAGGTTGGCCTCGAGCGGTCGTCGGGTGGGGTTGCCGGTGCGGGCGTATTCGAATCCGTTACGCATGCCGCCGACGCCGTCCTGCGCGAACGTCGAACTCGCGTAGATCGGAACGTTGACGGCGCCCGTCTGCGGGTCCGGGTCGAATCCTGCGTGCACGGCCTTGGTGGAGAACCCCTGCCAGCTGATGTTGTCCGCTTTGCTGCGCTGCTCACTCATGGCCCCCAGCCTAGTGGGGACCTACTTCTCCAGATACTCCGCGATCGCGAACGCGACGTCGAGCTTGGTCGCGTCGCTGACGGAGGGGTCGAGCGCGTTGACGATGATGCTGTGGTCCGGGGTGAGCAGCGCCATGGCCACGACGTCGAGGACCACCCCGCCGAACTCGGCGGAACGGGGGTCGGGGACGACGTTCGTCCCGTTCCGCATCTCGACGAGGACGGCGGGATCCGTCACCTGCGGCTTGACCGACGCGGTGATGGTGCTCATGACGTTGGTCGGTCCCTTGGACCACGAGCACGTCGGATCGATCGAGCCGGGCAGGACGGCCTCGGTGAGATGCGGCCGGTCCGCCACCAGCCGGCCGAGTGCCTTCGTCAGCGCGGCGCAGTCGGCGGACGCCGCCGAAGACGACGTGCCCGCAGACGCCGAGTCGACGTCCGACGATCCCGGCTGTGCGACGGCGGCACCCTCGATGCTGTTCCCACATCCGGCGGCGGCGAACCCGAGCAGGACAACCGAGCCCACAAGAACACGACGACGTAGACGAGCACTCACTGAGATTCCCCCTCACGGACACCGGACCGGTCCCCCGCTGTGCACCGTACGTTCCGTGCGCAGCGGGGACCAGTGTTGTCGTGCCCGGGTCCGACGTGTCGTCTAGGAGCCGGCGCTGAGGAACCCGAGAAGGTCGTGGCGGGTGATGACCCCGGCAGGCTTGCCGTCGTCGACGACCATCAGCGCGTCGGTGTCGCCGAGCGCCTTGGTGGCGGCCGACACGGGCTCACCCGAACCGATGAGCGGGAACGGCTTGCTCATGTGCTTCTCCACCGGGTCGGCCAGGTGCGCGCGTCCCTCGAACACGGCACTGAGCAGGTCACGCTCGGTGACGCTGCCCGCCACTTCACCGGCCATGACGGGCGGCTCCGCGCCGACGACGGGCATCTGGGACACCCCGTACTCGCGGAGGATCTCGATGGCGTCGCGCAGCGTCTCGGACGGGTGGGTGTGGACGAGGTCCGGGAGTTCGCCGGACTTACCGCGCAGCACGTCGCCGACCGTCTTCTCGTCGGGCTTGCCGTCGAGCGGGGTGCGGAGGAAGCCGTAGGACGCCATCCACTTGTCGTTGAAGATCTTCGAGAGGTATCCGCGACCACCGTCGGGCAGCAGGACGACGATGACCGCGTCGGGGCCCTCGCGCTTGGCGACCTCGAGTGCAGCGACGACAGCCATGCCGCAGGAGCCGCCGACCAGCAGGCCCTCTTCGCGCGCGAGGCGACGGGTCATCTCGAAGGAGTCGGCATCGGACACGGCGATGATCTCGTCGGGGATGGACGGGTCGTAGGCGCTCGGCCAGAAGTCCTCGCCCACGCCCTCGACCAGGTACGGACGGCCGGTGCCACCCGAGTACACGGAACCCTCGGGGTCGGCGCCGATGACCTTGACCTTGCCGCCGGACACCTCCTTGAGGTAGCGGCCGGTGCCGGTGATGGTGCCGCCGGTGCCGACGCCTGCGACGAAGTGGGTGATCTTGCCGTCGGTGTCGGCCCAGATCTCGGGGCCGGTGGTCTCATAGTGGCTCTGCGGGCCGCCCGGGTTGGAGTACTGGTTGGGCTTCCAGCCGCCGGGGAGTTCGCGTGCGAGCCGGTCGGAGACGCTGTAGTAGCTGTCCGGGTGCTCGGGCGCGACCGCGGTGGGGCACACCACGACCTCGGCGCCGTAGGCCTTGAGGACGTTCCGCTTGTCTTCGCTGACCTTGTCGGGGCAGACGAACACGCACTTGTATCCGCGCTTCTGGGCCACCAGGGCGAGGCCGATGCCGGTGTTGCCGGAGGTGGGCTCCACGATGGTCCCACCCGGCTTCAGCTCACCGGACGCCTCCGCGGCGTCGATCATCTTGACCGCGATGCGGTCCTTCGAGCTTCCGCCCGGGTTGAGGTATTCGATCTTGGCTGCAACGGTCCCGTGGTTCTCCCCGATGACAGAAGAGAGCTTGACGAGAGGGGTGTTGCCGATCAGGTCGACGACGTGTTCCGCGATGCGCATGCCTCCATGCTCCCAGATGCCCTGATCCGATGCTCACAGACGTCCGGCACGGGGGCCCTGATCCGACTAGATTGGTGCGGACGCAGTCCGCTGGAACCCGTGAGATGAGCACCAGGTAGCGGAAAGGTGAGACCAGTGCCCAAGAGGACCTGGCAGACCGGAGTGAAAGCCGGCGCCGCGGCTGTCGTGGCAGGTTCGAGCGCAGGCACGCTGTCGTGGGCGGCGTACTCATATCTGATGTCGCAGGCGACGGCGGCCCGCGGTGTGATCGGGCGCAACGTCGCCAAGCCGCCGGAGGCCGACGGCGTCTACTCCCCCGGCGCCGCGGTCCCCGAACGCTGGCTACGGACCGTCTCGTACGACGTCCATCTGATGATTTTCGGCGACTCCACGGCCGCCGGGGTGGGATGCCTGTCGGCGGACGAAGTGCCCGGTGTGCAGATCGCGAGGCGCCTCGCCGACGAGACCGGCAAGCGGATCCGGCTGAGCACCAAGGCCATCGGCGGCGCCACGTCCCGCGGGCTCAGCGGGCAGGTGGACGCGATGTTCGTGGCCGGACCGCCGCCGGACGCCGCGGTGATCCTGGTCGGCGCCAACGACGTGACGTCCAAGAACTCGATCCGGGCGTCGGCGCGCAGGCTCGGGGAGGCGGTCGAACGGCTCCGCGCCCACGACTGCGCGGTCGTGGTCGGAACGTGCCCCGACCTCGGGGTGGTCACCGCGATTCCGCAGCCCCTGCGGACCGTCGTCCGAACGTGGGGGTTGCGCCTGGCCCGGGCGCAGGCGGCGGCGACCAGCGCGGCGGGTGGCCACCCGGTGGCGTTGGCCGACCTGCTGGCGCCGGAGTTCCTGGCGGCCCCCGACCGGATGTTCTCCTCCGACCACTTCCACCCGTCCGCGGCGGGGTACGAATTGGCGGCGATGCAGATCGTGCCCGTTCTCGCGACCGCTCTGGGCATGTGGCACGGCGGACCGCTGCCCGACCTGCCCCAGGTGTCGGAGGCCGCGGAATCACGCAAGCTGTCGACCCGAATGACCGCCTCGCTCAACCGTTTCCTGTGGCGACTCAGTGCCCGGCGACGCTCACCTTCCCGCCTCGACGAGCTCCTCGCGATCGAGGAGGCGTCCGCGTCCAGGAGGCGACGGGTCGCTGAGTGAGATGGCGATGTCCCCGGTGCCGCCCGGCAACGTAAGTTGTCGGGAAGGCCACAGAACGGGTGGTCTGCAACACAGTGCAGACCCCCGCAGTTGACAAAGGAGTTTTCATGCCCGAGGCAGTCATCGTCTCCGCAGTACGCTCACCGATCGGCCGAGCCATGAAGGGCTCGCTCAAGACCATCCGCCCGGATGATCTGACGACGCAGATGGTGGCCGCGGCTCTGGCGAAGGTCCCCGAACTCGATCCCACCGAGATCGACGACCTGCTCCTCGGCTGCGGTCAGCCCGCAGGCCAGTCGGGTTTCAACATCGCCCGCGTCGTCGCGGTGGAACTGGGCTATGACTTCCTGCCCGGTGTCACCGTCAACCGCTACTGTTCCTCCTCGCTGCAGACCACCCGCATGGCACTGCACGCGATCAAGGCCGGCGAGGGCGACGTGTTCGTCTCCGCCGGCGTCGAGTCGGTGTCCAGCTTCGTCACCGGCAACGCCGACGGCCTGCCGAACACCAAGAACCCGAGGTTCGCCGATGCCGAGGCGCGTACCGCGAAGCTC
The DNA here is from genome assembly GCF_011603105.1 of Rhodococcus sp. A14. Classification (NCBI taxonomy): domain Bacteria; kingdom Bacillati; phylum Actinomycetota; class Actinomycetes; order Mycobacteriales; family Nocardiaceae; genus Rhodococcus; species Rhodococcus sp. A14. Next base: position 74,820 of record NZ_JAAOQS010000002.1, read on the forward strand.
GCCGAGGGCGGCGTCGCGTGGACCGACCCGCGCGGGGACGAGCAGATTCCCGACGTCTACATCGCGATGGGCCAGACGGCCGAGAACGTCGCATCGGCCACCGGCATCACCCGTGAGGAGCAGGACCGCTGGGGTGTCCGCTCCCAGAACCGCGCGGAGGAAGCGATCAAGAACGGCTTCTTCGAGCGGGAGATCACCCCGGTCACCCTCCCCGACGGCACCGTCGTCAGCACCGACGACGGCCCCCGCGCCGGCACCACCTACGAGGGCATCAGCCAGCTCAAGCCCGTGTTCCGCCCGGACGGCACCGTCACCGCCGGCAACGCGTGCCCGCTCAACGACGGCGCCGCCGCGCTCGTCATTATGTCCGACACCAAGGCCAAGGCCCTCGGCCTGACCCCGTTGGCCCGCATCGTGTCCACCGGGGTGTCCGGACTGTCCCCCGAGATCATGGGCCTGGGCCCGATCGAGGCCGTCAAGAAGGCCCTCGCCATCGCGGGCAAGTCCATCTCCGACATCGATCTGTTCGAGATCAACGAGGCCTTCGCGGTCCAGGTCCTCGGATCGGCTCGCGAGCTGAAGATCGACGAGGACAAGCTGAACATCTCCGGCGGCGCCATCGCCCTCGGTCACCCGTTCGGCATGACCGGTGCCCGCATCACCAACACCCTGCTCAACAACCTCCGCGAGCAGGACAAGACGTTCGGCGTCGAGACGATGTGCGTCGGCGGCGGGCAGGGCATGGCCATGGTCCTGGAGCGCCTGAGCTAGGCGGCTCCGCCACCCGTGAGTGGTTGACGAGTGCAGAGACTCGTTAACCACTCACGGGCGCGAAGCGCCTACCCGAGGATGTCGGTGGCCTTGTGGTCGGCGTCGACCCCGTCGGCCATTATCACCAGTCCGTCGGAATGCTCGGCGCGGAGCGGGAGGATCTCCCGGTACGCGTCGGACGCGTACCAGCCTTCGAGGTGCTCGCGGTCGGGGAACTCGATGACGATGAACGCGCCGTCGGACGTTCCCTCGACCACGTCCTGGCGTCCGCCGTGGACGATGAACTTGCCGGAGAACGGGCGGAGGGTGCCGTCGATGCGTTCGAGGTATTCGACGATCTGCGGACCCATGTCGACGTTCTCGAGGTGGGCCATTCCGTACGCGCTCATGTCGTGCTCCTTCGGGTGGGGCTGGTTGCCGCACACGACATTCCTCCGTCGGAATACGCGCGTCGATTACCTCCGAGGTAATCGAACCGGGCCCGCACAACAGAGAAGGCCCCCGAGAGCATGCTCTCGGGGGCCTTCTCGTGGAACTACTAGTCGCTGTTGAAGTAGCTCAGGAGTCGCAGGATCTCGACGTACAGCCACACGAGGGTGACGGTGAGTCCGAATGCGACGCCCCACGCTGCCTTCTCCGGCGCCTGTGCCCGGATCAGCTGGTCAGCGGCGTCGAAGTCCAGCAGGAAGCTGAACGCGGCGATGCCGATGCAGACGAGGCTGAAGATGATCGCCAGGGGACCGCCGTCGCGGAGACCGAGGCCGCCTTCGGTGAAGAAGCTGGCGATCACGTTGCCGAGGGCGAGGACGACGACACCGATGAGGGCGCCGATGATCATCCGTGTCAGGCGGGGCGTGACTCGGATCGCGCCCGTCTTGTAGACGACGAGCATGCCGAAGAACACGCCGAACGTGCCGAGTACGGCCTGGGCGATGAGCGCCGCTCCCCCGACTCCGCCGAACGTGACGTCGGTGAACATGAACGACAGGGCGCCGAGGAACAGGCCCTCTGCCACCGCGTAGGCGAGGACGATGCCCGGGTTGTCCATCTTGCGGCCGAACGTGGCCACGAGGACCAGCACGAGACCGACGAGGCCACCACCGATGACCAGCGGGGTCGCGAGGTTCGCGTCGTTGCTCACCAGGAAGTAGGAGATGATCGCCGACACCGTGAGCACGCCGAGCGTGACACCCGTCTTGGTGACGACGTCGTCGATGGTCATCGAACGGTAGTCGGGGCCCGTCCGGTAGGGCTCGGCCTGCGTGTACTGCGGCTGACCGAACTGCTGCGTGACCTGCGCTGCGCCGGCCGTCGTAGATCCGAACGAGGCGTATCCGCCGCTGCCCTCTTGTTTGGGCAGGTTGCGGAACACCGGGTTACTGGTGGTGCGCACCGTGCACATCCCTTCTCGTGGCTCGCCGGGTGGATCCGGGTTTCTTGTACGTTGAACGTCCCGCACCCACCGCAAGTTCCCGTTCGTCGCTTTCGGGTCGGACAATTCGGACTCTACCGGTGCCGCGGGGACACCCGCCAGACGAGGCCGGTCGGCGTGGCGGTCAGGCCACCGACCGGGTGACCGTGAATTTGGGATTCCGGCCGACCACGTCGGTCGGACCGACGAGCCGCTGCAACCGGCCCCGGTACCCGAGGTGCGAGTTGTACACGGTCCACAACTCGCCGCCGGGCCGGAGCACGCGCCCGGCTTCGGTGAACATCTTCGACGCGCCACCGGTGTGGACGGCCGCGCCCACGTGGAACGGCGGGTTGCACAGGACGACGTCCTGGCTGTCGGTGGCGAGCGTGGACATGGCGTCGTCGCGCAGCGTCCTGACCCGTCCGTCGAGGCCGTTGGCGCGGGCGGTGGCGGCGGCCGATGCCACCGCGGCGGCGGACTGGTCGGTGGCGATCACCGAGACCTCCGGGAGGAGCCGGGCCAGGCTGACGGCGAGAATGCCCGTTCCGCAGCCGAGGTCGACCGCGGCCCGTGCACCGGGATTCACGCGGGGTAGGAAGTCGAGGAGATACCGGGTCCCGATGTCCAGCTTGGGGCCGGCGAACGCGGCCCCGTACGAGACGACGTCCAGTGCGATCTCGGGGAGATGATCGGTGACGGGGTACGTCTGCTGCGCCACCTCCACCGGACCGCTCGCGATCAGCACCCGCGACTTCTGCCTGCCGAGGGTCGCGCGGACGTCGGAGAACGAACGCCCGAGCACGTCGTTCATGGCGGTGGAGATGTGCTTGTTGCGCCCACCCGCGTAGACGACGACGGACGGGTCGGCGTGGCGGGCGATCGCCTCGGCGACCTCGGTCAGTTCGCCGAGGCTCCGCGGCAGCTGCATCAGCACGACGGTTGCGCCCGCGAGCAGCTCCTCACCGAGCGCGCACGACCGGTAGCGGTCGGCGAGCGCGACCGTCGCGGCGTTGGCGGCGAGCGCCAGTTCGCCGGTCAGCGGGTCCTGGTGCACGCGGATCCCGGTCGAGCCGTGCGTCGCCGCGGCGCCGAGGGTGAGCGCACCGTAGTGGTCGCCGATCACGGCGAGCGTCCCGGGACGCGCCGCCGACAATGCCGCCGCGGCCTCGTCGAGGATCAGCCGGTCGGCGGCATCGACGGCCGTCAGGTTGGGGGCCTCGACGTCGGGACGGCGGCGGAGGCGGGCGAACAGGGCGTCCCGGTCGAACACTTCGGAGTCGAGCACGTTACTGCGACACCCACTGCGCGACGTTGGCGACGGGTTCCCGGTGGGTGCGGAATCCGTTGACGGGATTCTCCGTGTCGGGGTAGCCGAACGAGATCGCGCAGACGACCCTGCGGTCCTCGTCGAGCGAGAAGAAGTCGTGGATGAACCGCGAACTTCCCGCGACGGCGGCCTGCGGAATGGTCGCGACCCCGAGGCTCTGCGCGGCGAGGAGGAATGTCTCGACGTACAGGCCGCAGTCCACGGCGCCGTACGTGCCGAGCGCTTCGTGGGTGGTGACGATCGCGACGTGCGGCGCGCCGAACAGGTCGAAGTTCTTCATCGTCTGCTCCGCCGACGCGGCCCGGTCGCCGGGCGCGATGCCGACGCTGGAGTACAGCTGCATGGCGCACTCCCGGCGGCGTTGCTTGTGCTCGCCGACGTATTCGCGGGGCCACTCGAAGTCGGACTCCTGCGGGTGGGTGCGGACGTACTCCGCCAGTCCGGAACGGAACCGATCGGTCCCCTCCCCCTCGGTGATCGCGACCTGCCACGGCTGCGTGTTGCACCACGACGGCGTCTGCTGCGCGAGCTCGAGGATCCTCTCGATCACCTCGCGCGGCACCTGCGTCGGTAGGTAAGCCCTGCAACTGATCCGGGCGTCGAGGAGCTGGGCCAGGGTCCGCTCGGCCAGGCTCGTGTCCGTTGCCGCAATGCCGGTATCCGTCACCGTCGAATTCTCCTCGGGTCTACTCGTTCTCGAACACCCGCTCTCTGTGTCGGGCGACCGCGATATGCTGGCGTCAGTGCACCGAGAAGGTGATTTCATTGAGTGTGCCACGACACCCGGAAAGCAGTTCCGGGCCGACCGACTCGGATCCGCAGGCTACCAAGCGGATCGTCGTGACCGACATCGTCGCGGAGCTGTCGTCGGAGGGATTCGACGACGCCCGCGAGATCGGCCGGGGAGGGTTCGGGGTCGTGTACCGCTGCCTTCAGACAGCGCTCGACCGCACGGTCGCGATCAAGGTGCTGTCCTCCGATCTGGACGGCGAGGACCGCGAACGTTTCTTGCGGGAACAGCGTGCGATGGGGAAATTGTCGGGGCATCCCCACGTGGTCGACATCTTGCAGTCCGGGGTGACGCCCAGCGGCAGGCCGTACATCGTGATGCCGTACCACTCGCGCAATTCGCTCGACGCCTGGATTCGCCGTGAAGGGCCGCTGCCGTGGAGTGAAACGCTGCGCGTCGGCGTGAAGCTGGCGGGCGCTTTGGAGACGGCGCACCGGCTCGGCACCCTGCACCGCGACGTGAAGCCCGCGAACATCCTGCTCACCGGGTACGGCGAACCGCAGCTCACGGACTTCGGCATCGCGCGGGTCACGGGCGGATTCGAGACCACGTCGAGCATGATCACCGGTTCGCCCGCGTTCACTGCCCCGGAGGTCCTCCGCGGCGACGCACCGTCCGCGGCTTCCGACGTGTACAGCCTGGGTGCCGCCCTGTTCTGCCTGCTCACCGGTCATGCCGCGTTCGAGCGGCGGAGCGGGGAGCGGCTCGTCGCGCAGTTCCTCCGCATCGCGACGCAACCCGTTCCGGACCTGCGGGGCGAGGACATTCCCGACGACGTGTGCTCGGCCATCGAGCGTGCCATGGCCGAGGAACCGACCGACCGCCCGGCTTCGGCCGCGGAGTTCGGCCAGGAACTCCGCGACATCGAGCGCAGACACGGACTCGATGTCGACGAGATGGCGCTCCCCGCCGCGGCCGACGAATTCCCGCGCACCGAGCACCCGGCGGCGCCGACCACGCAGTCCTCGGCGTCCGGGCGCAGTCGCAGCTACCGCCGGCGGTCGGGTGCCACTCCACCGAGCGCCGCGGCCCGCTTCCGCCCGCCGACCCCGATGCGGTCCCTGGTGGAACGCACCCGTCTCCTGGATCTGCTCCGGCTGGGTCAGCGGAGGCGGTTGACGCTCATCCACGCACCCGCCGGCTTCGGGAAGAGCACGGTGGCCGCGCAGTGGCGCGACGTGCTCATCGAAGACGGCTCTGCCGTCGCCTGGCTGACGGTCGACAACGACGACAACAATGTCGTGTGGTTCCTGTCCCACCTCGTCGAGGCGATCCGCCGGGCCGAGCCGACCCTGGCGGACGAACTGGGGCAGGCGCTCGACGAGAACGGTGCCGAAGCGGAACGGTATGTGCTGACCTCGCTGGTGAATCAGGTCCACGACAGCAAGCGCCATGTGGTGGTGATGATCGACGACTGGCATCGCGTGACGTCGCCGGACACGATCGCCGCGATGGACTTCATCCTCGAGAACGGCTGCCACCACCTGCAGATGGTGGTGAGCAGCCGAAGCCAGGCAGGGCTTCCGCTGGCCAAGATGCGGGTGCGCGACGAACTCGTCGAAATCGATTCCGTGGCTTTGCGCTTCGACCTCACCGAGTCGCAGCGGTTCCTGGTCGACCTCGGTGGACTGCACCTGGAGGATTCCGACGTGGAGGCTCTGGAGGAGACCACGGACGGGTGGGTGGCGGCGCTGCAACTGGCGTCGCTGTCGCTGCGTGATCGCGCCGATCCCGGCGATCTCATCCGGCACATGTCGGGTCGCCACCATGCGATCGGTGAGTATCTGGCGGAGAACGTGCTCAGCACTCTCGAGCCTGCGCTGCTCGACTTCATGCTGGCCACGTCCGTCACCGAGCGGGTGTGCGGCGACCTCGCCTGCGTGCTGGCGAACGTGACCCGCGGTCAGGCCCTGCTCGAGCAGGTCGAATCGCGTGATCTGTTCCTGCGCAGCCTGGACGAGGACCGGGAGTGGTTCGAGTACCACCACCTGTTCGCCGAGTATCTCCGCCGGCGCCTCGAGCGCGATCATCCGTCGCGCATCGCGGACCTGCACCGTGCGGCCGCGCACTGGTTCGCCGACCACCACTACGTCAGCGACGCAGTGGATCACGCGTTGGCGGCGGGTGATCGCGACGTGGCCGTCGCGGTGGTCGAGGAGCAGGGCATGTACCTGGTGGAGCACTCGCGGATGGTCGCGTTGCTCGGCCTCGTCGACAAGTTGCCGCGGCCGCTGGTCGAGTCCAGTCCCCGCATCCAGATCGCGGTCGCGTGGGCGAACATCCTGCTGCAACGGGTGGCGCCGACGCTGCGGTCGCTCTCGCTGGTCGCGTCGACCCTCGAGTCCTCGAAGCTGAGCGAAACCGAGCAGGCGGACATCCGCGTGGAGGCCGACATCGTCCGCGCCGTGATCGCGGTGTCGTCCGATCGCATCGCCGGAGTTCCCGACCTCATCGCGGAATGCCTGGCCCGCCCGGAAACCCTACGTGCGTGGGTGGTTTCGGCGGGGTCGAATCTCGCATCCGCCGTCGCGATCGCCCAGTTCGATTTCGTGGAGGCTCGCCGCCTGCAGGAGTGGGCCGCCGGGTACCACCAGCGGACCGTCGGACCGTTCAGTAGGATGTACGGGTACTGCTTCGCCGGCATCGCCGCGATGGAACAACTCGACATCGCCGCGGCCGAGGACAACTTCCGGCTGGCCGTGCAGACCGCGACGAAGTCGGCAGGCACCCATTCACATGCCGCACGACTTGCAGGCGCACTCCTCGGCGAGCTGATGTACGAACTGGGCCATCTCGATGAGGCCGAACGACTCCTCGACGAGAGCTACGAGCTCGGGCCCGAGGGCGGCATAGTCGATTTCATGATTGCCCGCTTCGTCACCGGCGCCCGGCTGAAGGCGGCGCGCGGCGACGTCGTGTCCGCCGCCCGCCACCTCGACGAGGGCGCGTCCGCGGCGGCGTCGCTGGGACTTCCCCGGCTGCGGGCCCGGGTCGAGAACGAGCGGGTCCGGCTCGGTCTGCCGGCCTCGCCTCAGCCCCCGGCCACTGCCGGGAAGGCCAACCGGGAACCCGATTTCGGTTTCGCCGAGATCGTCGCGCAGCTCGACGACGCCACCGAGATCCGGAAGCAGTCGGCCGACGAGCCCGATGTCGCGTGTCGCCGCGCGGAGGAGTGGGTGCGCAGGGTCGAACGGGAGAGCCGGCCGAGGGCGGCCATGCAGGCCAGTCGCCTGCTCGTCGCCTGCCTGGTCGCGGCGGGCCGGGTCGACGAAGCGAAGCCGGTGCTGGCGTCCATCGCCGCGACGTGTGCACGAATCGGCTTCGTGCGCTACCTGATCGACGGCGGACCGCGCATGGTGCCCGCGCTGACGGCACTCCTCGAGGACAGGCGAGCCGGCCGCTGGCAGTCCGACTGGCCGGATGTTCCGGAAGAGTTCCTGGTTGCGGCGCTGGAGACGCGGACACCGGTCGAGAGTTAGCGTGCGCTTTCTTGACTAATTCAAGAAACGATGGTGCAGTGTGACCGTGAACACACACGAGGGCGGGAGACGGCCACCACCACGTCGCGTCCCGTGAGGGTGGTTCGATCCGCGACGTCGACCCGTCCATCGGCGAAGCCTCTTGCCCGACAGCCAGTTCCAGAAAACCCACCGCGAGAGTCAGCAACGAAGGGATCCACTGTGAGCCGAGAGACCACTGCGAACACGGGCGACAAGCTCACCACGGCCGTAGGCGCACCCGTCCCCGACAACCAGAACGTCGTCACTGCCGGGCCCCGCGGGCCGCAGTTGCTGCAGGACGTCTGGTTCCTCGAGAAGCTCGCACATTTCGACCGCGAGGTCATTCCGGAACGCCGCATGCACGCCAAGGGTTCCGGTGCGTACGGAACGTTCACGGTCACGAACGACATCACCCGGTACACCAGCGCGAAGATCTTCTCCGAGGTCGGCAAGAAGACCGACCTGTTCGCCCGCTTCTCCACCGTCGCCGGTGAGCGCGGCGCCGCCGACGCCGAGCGCGACATCCGCGGCTTCGCGGTCAAGTTCTATACCGAGGAAGGCAACTGGGACCTCGTCGGCAACAACACCCCGGTCTTCTTCTTCCGCGACCCGCTGAAGTTCCCCGATCTCAACCACGCCGTCAAGCGTGACCCCCGCACGAATCTGCGCAGCCCCGACAACAATTGGGACTTCTGGACGTCGCTGCCCGAGTCGCTGCACCAGGTCACCATCGTGATGAGCGACCGCGGTATCCCCTCGTCGTACCGGCACATGCACGGATTCGGTTCGCACACGTTCAGTTTCATCAACGCCGAGGGCGAACGCTTCTGGGTGAAGTTCCACCACCGCGTGCAGCAGGGAGTCGAGAACCTCACCGACGCCGAGGCCGAGGCCCTGGTCGGCGCCGACCGCGAGAGCCATCAGCGGGATCTCTTCGACGCCATCGAGGCCGGCAATTTCCCGAAGTGGAAGCTGTGCGTGCAGATCATGCCCGAGGCCGACGCCGACACGGTCCCCTACCACCCGTTCGACCTGACGAAAGTGTGGCCGAAGGCCGACTACCCGCTCATCGAGGTCGGCGAATGGGAACTCAACCGCAACCCCGACAACTACTTCGCCGAGGTCGAGCAGGCGGCGTTCAACCCGGCACACGTCGTGCCCGGCATCAGCTTCTCCCCGGACAAGATGCTCCAGGGCCGGTTGTTCTCCTACGGTGACGCGCAGCGCTACCGCCTCGGCGTGAACAACTACCAGATCCCGGTCAACGCGGCCCGTTGCCCGGTGAGCAACTTCCACCGCGACGGTGCCATGCGGGTCGACGGCAACAACGGTGGCACCCTGCACTACGAGCCGAACAGCTACGGCAAGTGGCAGGAGCAGAGCCGGTACCGCGATCCCGCGCAGGGCGTGGGCGCGTTCGCCGACCGGTTCAACTTCCGGGAGGACGACGACGATTACTTCTCGCAGCCGCGCGTGTTGTTCAACAACATGAGCGACGAGCAGAAGCAGGTGCTGTTCGAGAACACCGCGCGGGCCATCAACGGCGCGTCGCAGCAGGTCGTGCAGCGGCACATCGACAACTGCACGCAGTGCGATCCCGCCTACGGCGAGGGCGTCGCGAAGGCGATCTCCGCGCTGGGCTGACAGAACACCCGGGTCCGCCCGGTCCGGGATCGTCCCGGACCGGGCGGACTCTTCTGCCACGAACAGGGACCGCCGCGGCATATCGTGGACTTCCGGACTCTTTCGTGGGAGGACTGATGGCCGATCCGTCGCCGCGGGACGGAACCCCCCGTTTCAGCGGCCTGCGTGCCCTGTTCGTCAACTGCACCCTGAAGCGGTCCCCCGACGTGAGCAACACCCAGGGGCTGATCGACCGCAGTGTCGGCCTGATGGAGCAGGAAGGCGTCTCGGTCGACCAGATCCGGGCGGTGGACCACGACATCGCGACCGGCGTGTATCCGGACATGACCGAGCACGGGTGGCCGAGCGACGAATGGCCCCAGCTGTTTCAGCGAGTGCTGGACGCCGACATCCTGGTCCTGGCCGGTCCGATCTGGCTCGGCGACAACGGTTCCGTCACGAAACAGGTGATCGAGCGGCTCTACGGTTGCTCGTCGATTCTCAACGACCACGGCCAGTACGCCTACTACGGGCGCGCCGGGGGTTGTCTGATCACCGGCAACGAGGACGGGGTCAAGCATTGTGCGATGAACATCCTCTACAGCCTCCAGCATCTCGGATACGTGATCCCGCCGCAGGCCGACGCCGGATGGATCGGTGAGGCCGGCCCGGGCCCGTCGTATCTCGACGAAGGGTCGGGCGGTCCGGAGAACGATTTCACCAACCGCAACACCACGTTCATGACGTACAACCTGATGCACGTCGCCGCGATGTTGAAGAAGGCCGGCGGGTTCCCCGCGTACGGAAATCGACGTTCGGAGTGGGACGCGGGTTGCCGCCCCGACTTCGCCAACCCGGACTACCGCTGATCCGCCCATCCGAGAGGGAAGTTATGTGCCGATTGTTCGGGTTGTCCGCCGCCCCGCATCGCGTCCGCGCGTCGTTCTGGCTGCTGGACGCCCCGGACAGCCTCGCACAGCAGAGTCACCGCGAGCCGGACGGCACCGGTCTCGGCACGTTCGCGGAGGACGGAACTCCGGTGGTGGAGAAGCAACCGCTCGCCGCATACGAGGACAGGGAGTTCGCGCAAGAGGCGAAGCATCGCTCTTCGGTCACGTTCGTCGCGCACATCCGTTTCGCGACCACGGGTGAACTGCTTCCCCAGAACACCCACCCGTTCGCCCAGGGCGGTCGCGTGTTCGCCCACAACGGCGTGGTCGAAGACCTGCCGAAGCTCGAGGCGGAACTGGGCTCCGATCTCGCGCTCGTTCACGGCGACACCGACTCGGAACGCGTCTTCGCCCTCGTGACCAGTGACATCGGCAGGAACGGCGGCGACGTCACGGCCGGCATCACCTCGGCCGCCCGATGGCTGGCCGACAACGTGCCGATCTACGCGCTCAACATCCTGCTGACCACGCCCGGCGAATTGTGGGCGCTACGGTACCCGGACACCCACGACCTGCTGTTCCTCGAGCGGCGCGCGGGCGGTCCGAGTGGTGGTCGCCACCTCCAGCACGCGAGCACTCCCGGCCGGATCCGTGCCAGGTCCGAGCATCTCGCCGAGTATCCGGCGGTGGTCGTCGCCAGCGAACAGATGGACGAGGACCCCGGCTGGATGCCACTGCAGCCGGGCGAACTGCTCCACGTCGACCGTGACCTCGCCGTCACCCGGGAGGTCATCGTCGATCGCCCACCGCGCTACCCGATCCGCCTCGCCGACCTGGGCGCCCACGCCGCGGCGGCGCAGACGGAGAAGTAGTACCGGCGTCGGTCAGAACTCGATCCGCACGTGCTCGCTGACGGGGCGGGCCTGGCACGCGAGGATGTAGCCGCTCGCGATGTCCTCGGGATCGAGGATCGACGCGTTGTCCATGTCCACTTCTCCCTGGACCACCGTGCATGCGCAGGAACCGCATTCGCCCTCGCGGCACGAGTAGGGGACGTCGAGCCCCTTGGAGAGCATGACGTCGACCAGTGTCGCCTGGCGGGGCCAGCGCAGGTTGTGCGCTTCGCCGTCGAGTTGCACCTCGACCGTCGACGCCGTTCCCGCCTCCGTGTCCGGCAGTTCCTCGACCACGACGTCCGCGAACGGATCCCCGGACAGTGAGGTGAACACCTCGGCGTGCACACGGTCGCGCGGGACGCCGGCGAGTGCGAGCGACTCGTGGATCGCGTCCATGAAGGGGCGCGGCCCACAGAGGTAGGCGCGGTGGTCCCGGAACCGGTCCGACAGATTCGCCAGCTGCCGCGGTGTCGGCAGGCCCTGCACGCTCTCGAGCCAGTGCACGACGGTCAGCCGGTGTTCGTGGCGGGCCGCGAGTTCCCGCAACTCCTCGGCGAAGATGACCGACTTCTCGTCCCGGTTCGCGTACACGAGAACGACTTTCCCGTTGCCCTCGCTGAGCGCCGACTTGAGGATCGACATCACCGGGGTGATTCCACTGCCCGCGGCGAACAGGATCAGGTCTTCGTCCAGGCTGGCCGGAGTGAACACGCCCGCGGGAGGCAGGACCTCGATGCGGTCGCCGACACCGACGTTGTCGCACAACCAGTGCGAACCGTACCCGCCTGCGGTGCGTTTGATCGTCACCTTCGGCAGGTCGTCGGTGAACGGCGAACTGGCCAGCGAGTAACACCGCGCGACGGAACCCGTCCGATCGCTCGGGATGCGCAGCGTCAGGAACTGCCCGGGCTTGTAGGCGAATTCGTGCCGACGCTCGTCGGGGACGTCGAACACCAGCGACCGGGCGTCGGACGTCTCCTCCACGACAGCGGCCACGGTGACCACTACTGATCGCGAACTGCGTGGTGTTTCAACGGTCGTCATCGCGACGGTGCCCTCTCGCTACGGTAATTCGATCCTGCCGAAACTAGTGCAGATCGAGCGCGCCGGCCCCTGGCCTTCCCGCTGTGCGGGACCCGGATGCCCGCCGTCAGCCCCAACGGGACTGCCCGCCGTCCAGGGGGATGGTGGCCCCGGTAAGGTAGCCGGCGTCCTCGCTCACGAGGAACACGACGGCACGTCCGATGTCGGTTTCGGCGTCGCCGACCCGTCCGAGCGGGATGCCCGCCACGAACTCCGCCGCCTCGTCCGGGTTCCTGTCCATCCATCGCTCGAGCGCCGGACTCTTGGCGTGCGGGGCCACGGACAGCACCCGGATGCCGTCCCGGCCCCACTCGCACGCCGCCGACCTGGTCAGCGAACGCATTCCCTCCTTGATCGAACCGTAGGCGCCGTAGTTGCTCGCGTCCCACCGCACGGCCGCCGACGTGACGAGGTTGACGATCACGCCGCCGCCGCGCGCCCTCATGTGCGGGTGGCACGACTGCATCATGCGCAGCGTCGCGAGCGGTCCCGTTGCGAACGACCGCTCGTACTCCTCGTCGATCACCGACAGGATCGGTCCCGGCGTGCAGTCGTTGGCGTTGTTGACCAGGATGTCGACGCCGCCGAACACGTCCACGGTCCGCTCGACGGCGGACGCGATGTCCGCCCGCCTGCTGACGTCGCACACCACTGGTTCGCTGCGTGCGCCGAGTTCGGTGAGCCGCTCGCACGTGCCGTGCAGTTTCGATTCGGTCCGGCCGGCGACGGCGATTGCCGCGCCCTCCCGGGCGAGGGCCAGGGCGATTCCCTGCCCGATCCCCTGCCCCGCACCGGTGATCAGCGCGACCTTGCCGTCGAGTTTGCCCATGTCCACTCCCGTTCCCCTACTATCGAACCAAGCATTTGCTTGTTTTCGGTCTTCGTGTTGATTCACCCGATCCCATTCGAGCGCCGGCAATCCCGCGCTCCCTCACTCCGAAGGTCTCCCGTGACAATCCCCCATCCTCTCGATTTCAGTGGCCGCGCCGTCGTCGTGACCGGCGGAACCAAGGGCATCGGTTTCGTCGTCGCCGAATCGTTTCTCGCCGCGGGTGCGAACGTGCTCGTGTGCGGCCGGAGCGCACCGGACACCCCGCCCGCGCACGGTGATCGCACCGCCGCGTTCCGCGCGACCGACGTCCGCGACCACGCCGACGCCGCCGCCCTGATCGACGAGGCCGTCGCGCGGTACGGCCGCCTCGACGTCCTCGTCAACAATGCGGGTGGTTCGCCCGATGCCGACGCGGCCACCGTCTCGCCGCGCTTCGTCGAGAAGATCGTCGCGCTGAATCTGCTGGCGCCCTTCACTGTCGCCCAGGCCGCCAATGCGGTGATGCAGCAGCAGCCCGACGGCGGTGCCATCGTCAACATCGGCAGCGTCTCCGCCCACGATCCGCAACCCGGCACCGCCGCGTACAGCGCCGCGAAGGCGGGGTTGCTGGTTCTGACGAAAGCGCTTGCGCTCGAGTGGGCTCCGAAGGTCCGGATCAACCACATCACCACGGGTCTCATCCGCACGGAGAGCGCGGCGTCCGTCTACGGCGACGACGGCGGCGCCGCCGTCACCCGGACCCTGCCGATGGGGCGGATGGCGGTGCCGTCCGACATCGCGGACGCCTGCCTGTACCTGGCGAGCGCGCAGGCGTCGTACGTGAACGGCGCCGATCTCGCCGTCCACGGCGGCGGCGAGTATCCCGCGCGGTACCTCGCCACCCACTCCTGACCTCCTCGCCGAATGCCGCATCGGTTCAGTTGAACTGCACCGGTGTGACATTCGGCGACGGATAGACCGTGCGGTCAGCCGAACGCCGCGCGGGCGCCGGCGATCACCGGCCGGTCGTCCTGGACGAGTTCGAACGACGCATCACCCGCATCACCCCAGGCCCGCAACGTCGGCGCGTCGCCCGGGTAGACCGGTGCGGCGAACCGTCCCTCCAGCCGGACGAGGTCGGCCGGGTGGACGTCCAGCGCTCGGGCGAGTTCCAGCGTGCTCGCGGCGAGGGTGCACAGACCGTGCATGATCGGCCGGGGCTGTCCGATCCGCTCGGCCGCCGCCGGGTCGATGTGGATGTGGTGCCGGTCGCCGGTCAGCCGGTACAGCGCCGCCTGGTTCTCCGCGGTCCGCAGAACAGCGTCCACTGCCGGTTCACCCTCGGGCCGAGACGGTTTCGCGGGGCCTCGATCGCCGCCGAAACCACCGGCGCCGGGCGCGAACAGCGACCAGGTGGCGATGAAGAACTCAGAGTCGACGCGCACCTCGAACACGGCGGCCGAGCCCTTGTCCCACACCTCGCCGACCGACGCCGACAACGCGATCTCGCCGCGACGGGGAAGCGGCGCGAGCACCGTCAGTTCCTGCGATCCGTGCAGCGCCGTCTTCGTGTCGAAAGCGCCCCGCGACCCCAGTTCGTCCGGCGCCCACTGGGCGAGAGTGAGAGCGAACGTGGGCAGCACCCGCAGACGCTCCTCGAAGACGAGGTCCAATTCGGTGGCCCGCGCACCCACCGACAGTGCGTACAGGATGACGTCGCGCTCGTCGTAACTCACGGTGCGGGTGCCGAGGTCCTTGCCTCGCCACGCTCCTGCCGTCGTGCGTTCGGTTGTCGTCATGATCAGTCCTCTCTGCCCAGGATCAGGCCGCTGGTGGGCACGGCGGTGCCCGCGGTCACCAGCACGTTGCCGATGCCGTCCGGTTGTGTCGTCGACGTTCCGCGGATCAGGCGAACTGCCTCGGCGATGCCGTTGACGCCGTGCAGATAGGCCTCACCGATCTGGCCGCCGTGGGTGTTCGCCGGGAGTCGGCCGCCGACCTCGAGGTTGCCGTCCCGGATGAAGTCCTTAGCCTCGCCGGGATCGCAGAAACCCAGTTCCTCGAGTTGCGGGAGGACGAGCGGGGTGAAGTGGTCGTAGAGGATCGCCGCCGAGATGTCGTCGGGCGCGAGACCGCTCTGCCGGTAGAGTTGCCTGCCCACGAGGCCCATTTCGGGTATTCCGGTGATGTCGGGCCGGTAGTAGCTGGCCATCATGTGCTGGTCCTTGCCGGAGCCCTGCGCGGCGGCCTTGACGATCGCCGGGGTGGTGCGGAGGTCCTTGGCGCGTTCGGCGGAGACGACGACGAGGGCCTGGCCGCCGTCGGTTTCCTGGCAGCAGTCCAGCAGGTGCAGCGGTTCGGCGATCCACCGCGACTTCTGGTGGTCGTCGAGGGTGATGGGCCGCCCGTGGAACCAGGCGGCCGGGTTGCCGGCGGCGTGCTTGCGTGCGACGACCGCGATCCGGCCGAAGTCCTCACTCGTGGCGCCGTACCGATGCATGTACCGGCGGGCGAACATCGCCACCCACTGGGCGGGCGTCGACAATCCCTGCGGGGTCAGCCAGGCGTACGCCGCCCGGTCCGCGGTGCAGTCCATCGGTCGGTCGTGCTGCCCGAGTCCGTACCGCACACCGGACCGTTCGTTGAAGGCGCGGTAGCAGACGACGACGTCGGCGATGCCCGTCGCCACGGCCATCGCCGCCTGCTGGACAGTGGCGCACGCGGCGCCGCCGCCGTACCCGATGCGGGAGAAGAACTTCAGCTCGCCGATGCCCGTGTTGCGGGCGACGAGGACCTCCCCGTTCGTCTCGGCGGTGTACGTGGACAGTCCGTCGACCTCGGACGGGTCGATGCCCGCGTCGGCGAGTGCGGCGACGATCGCCTCGCACGCCAGTTGCAGTTCGCTTCGTCCCGAGTGCTTGGAGAATTCGGTGGCGCCGATGCCGACGATGGCGGCGGCGCCCGACAGGGGGCTGGTCATCGGTTCCCTCCCGCGGTCCACGCGACGACGACGGTGCCGGTGGCGTGATCACCGAGGCTGTTCGCGCCGCGGATCTTCACGGTGACGAGGCCGTCGTCCTTCGCGACCACCTCACCGGTCAGGGTCATCTCGTCGCCGGGGTAGTTGGGGGCACCGAGCCGCACCGCGATCCGGCGCAGCGACGCGTGCGCCCCCGCCCAGTCGGTGACGAACCGTCCCACCAGCCCGTTGGTGGTGAGGATGTTCATGAACACGTCCTTCGACCCCCGCTCCACCGCGAGCGCCGGATCGTGGTGGACGTCCTGGAAATCGCGGGTGGCGAGGGCGGTGGCGACGATCAGGGTGCGGGTCAGCGGTATCACCAACTCCGGCAGCCGATCGCCGACCGTGACGGCGTCGTAGGTCGTGGTGCCGACGGTGGCGGTCATGCGACCACCTCGACCCCGGCCGCCAGCTGCGCGCCCAGACGTGCCAGGTCGGAGCCGGCTCCGCCGAGGGTGGCGGCGAGCTGTTTGCCCCACAGCAGGTGCCGGTGCACCGGGTAGTCGGTGTCGACGCCGATTCCGCCGTGCACGTGCTGGGTGCGGTGGACGACCCGCTGGCCGCCGTCGGTCGCCCACCATTTCGCGACCAGCACAGCGGTTCCCGGATCTTCCCCGCTCGCGAGGAGCCAGGCGGCCTGCCACAGTGTCACCCGCATGGCCTCGAGGTCGATGTAGCAGTCCGCGAGCTGATGGGTGACGGCCTGGAACGTCGCGAGCGGGCGGCCGAACTGGGTGCGCCCATTGAGGTAGGTGACGGCCTGACGCACCGCGCCTTCCCCCACGCCCAGTTGCAGGGCGGCGACCGCCAGTTCCGCTCGTTCGAGCAGCCACCGCACCGCGGTACCGTCCGCCGGGCCGACCGGTTCCGCGGGGGCCGCGTCGAACGCGACGTTCGCGCAGATCTCGTGGGTGGTCGACTCCGCCTGCCGCGCAGTCACACCCGCGGCCTCCGGGTGCACCAGGAACAGCGCCGGACCGCTGTGTGTGGTCGCGGAGACGAGGAGGCGTTCGGCGAGGTGCGCCACGGGCACCGCGGCCTTGGCGCCGTGTACCTGCCACCGGCCGTCCACCTCGCGTGCCGTCGTCGCCGGTTCGCCCGCGACGTACGGTCCGAACTCCTCCAGTCCGACCGTGAGGATCAGGCTGCCGTCGGCCGCCGCGGGGATCAGCGCGTCCCGTTGGTCCGGCGTCCCGAACTCGGCGATCGCGAGCGCGCCGAGCACGTGCGGCCACAACGGAACCGGCGCCACGGTCCGGCCCTGCTCCTCGAGCAGGACGTACAGTTCGGCGAGTCCCATGCCGCCGCCTCCGAGGTTCTCGGGCAGGGCGATGCCGAGCAGCCCGGTGGTGACCAGTTCGCGCCACAGTTCCCGGTCGATCCGGTCGGCGCCCGACTCCACGTCCGTGATCCGCTCGGGTCGCGACCTGGCGGCGAACACGTCCGCGGCCAGTCCGCGGACCGCTTCCTGCTCCTCGCCGAATGTGAAGTCCATCAGTGTTCCTCCGATACTGCGGGCCGGAATGCGGGAAGTGTGAGTTCCGGGTCTGCGTCGATCCAGTCCAGTTCCACGGGCATTCCGATGTGCACGTGTTCGGGTTCGACACCCGTCATGTTGGCGATCAGGCGGGTGCCCTCCGCGAGTTCGATCACCGCGACGATCAGTGGGTAGTCGAAGGCGTCGATCTTCGGGTGGTGGTTGACGACGAACGTGTAGACGGTGCCCCGCCCCGACGCGTCGACGGTGTCCCATTCGGTGGAGCGGCACTCCCCGCACATCGGTCCGGTCGGGTGCCTCAGCACACCGCAGTTCGTGCACCGCTGGATGACGAGGCGGTGCTCGCGGGCGGCCGCGAACCAGAACGCGTTGTCGTCGTCGAGGGCGGGCCGCGGGCGCAGCGCGCGCGTGGCCGGGCGTTCGGCGGGCCGGAATCGGAGTGTCCGCCACCGCTGGGTGCCGACGATCTCGCCGTCACCGTTGCGGTACGTCTTGAGGGTGGTGACGAAATGTCCTGCGCCGAGACCTGTCCGTTTCTCCGCGGAGACGGACTCGACGACCTCGGTCGTGCTCACCCGGTCGCCGGGACGCAGTTCTGCGAAGAATTCCTGGTCGGAATCGGTGGCGACGACGGACGTGAATCCCGCCTCGTCGAGTGTGGCGATCAGTTCCGTCCAGACGGGTGACGGGTCGGCGCCGGACATCTTGTCGGCGAATGTGCGCATCGTCCACACCTGCAGCATCTGCGCAGGCGCGACGGCGCCGCCGCGGCCGGTGGCGCGTGCGGCGTCGTCGTCGAGGTAGACCGGGCTCGTGTCACCCATCGCCTCGGCCCAGTGCCGGATCATGGGAGTGTTCACCGGGTCGGGACCCCAGGTGGCCGGGACGATCGTCCGTCCCTCGAAGGCGCGCAGCCGGGTGAGGAGTTCGCTCATTTCACCCTCTTCTCGCGGGCGAGTCCGAGGCCGAGGGTGCCGACCATGTCGCGGAGCACCTCGTTGACGCCGCCGCCGAACGTGTTCACCACGCTCTGCCGGGAGATCTGTTCGATCTGGCCGGCGAGAATCGCGCCCGGCGAGCCCGGACGCAGCCGTCCGGCGGCACCGAGGATCCCGAGCAGCGTGCGATAGACGTCGACGTGGGTTTCGGTGCCGTACGTCTTAGTGGCACCGGCGTCGGCACCCGACAACGCATCCCGCGCGACCGCGGCGGTCATCTTCCAGTTCAGCAGTCGCATCGCCTCGAGCTTCGCGTGAGTGCGCGCGAAGTCCATCTGCACCCACGGGATGTCGAGTGCACCGTTCCGTCCGGCCCAGTCGAGGACCTGGTGCCACAGGCCGAGCGTGCGTCCGCCGAGCGCGGCGAGCCCGATGCGTTCGTGATTGAGCTGAGCGGTGATCAGCTGCCAGCCACCGTCGACGTCACCCACGACGTCCTGATCGCCGACCCGGATCCCGGTGTAGTAGGTCGACGTGACCGTCAGCCCGCCCACGGTGTGGATCGGCGACCAGCTGAAGCCGGGATCGTCGGTGGGGACGATGAGGATCGAGATGCCCTTGTGCTTGGGTGCGTCCGCATCGGTGCGGCACGCCAGCCACACATAGTCGGCCGTGTTGGCGCCACTGGTGAAGATCTTGTTGCCGTCGACAACCCACGTGTCCCCGTCGCGCACGGCCCGGGTCTGCAGCGACGCGAGGTCGGTACCGGCTTCCGGTTCGGTGTAGCCGATGGCGAAGACGATGTCGCCGGCGAGGATGCCGGGGAGGAACCGCGCCTTCTGCTCCTCGGTGCCGTACTTCATCAAGGTGGGGCCGACCGTGTTGACGGTGACGAACGGGAACGGCAACCCGGCCCGTTGCACCTCGTCGAAGAACACGAACTGGTCTTCGATCGACCGTCCCTGCCCGCCGTACTCCACCGGCCAGCCGACACCCAGCCAGCCGTCCTTGCCCAGCAGCCGCACGATGTCGCGGAAGTGTTCTCCGCCCACACCCTCCTCACCCGCGATCCGCCGCGTCTCCTCCGGCAGCAGCGCCGCGAAGTAGGCGCGCAACTCCCGCCGGAGTTCCCGTTGCCCGGGCGATTCCCTCACATCCATCGGCGTTCTCCTCAAACCTGTGCGTGGCTGTCGCCACGGGTGTTCTGGACGCTAACCAGCACTCCCACGCCTCGGTGCCGATGTCTCGGTCAGCGGGAGGTGGCTGTCGCCGATGCCGGACGTCCGCTGGAATGGTGGAATGGCCACCGGATTCGCTCTCACCGAACTCACCGCCCGCTACGCGCGGGCCGTCGACCGGCGCGAGGCGGCAACGCTCGCGGCGTTGTTCGACTCCGACGCGACGTTCGTCCTCCCGCCCGCGTTGACGGGCACCGGCGCGGCAACGGAACTCCGCGGCAGCGGCGTGCTCGCGTCCGCCGTCGTGGACGCCGTCTCGCATCTGCAATCCACCCGGCACGTCGTTCACCAGCAGGTGATCGACGTGGACGGGTCGACGGCGTCGGGCGAGACGTACTGCACGGCGCACCATGTCTACGCCGGCCGAAACGGCTTCCGCGACAACCGGATCGCGTTGCGCTACCACGACCGGTACGTGCTCGGCGACACCGGCTGGCAGTTCTCCCGGCGCGAACTGATCGTCGACTTCAGCGAGGACGTGCCGGTCACCGTGCCGGACTGAGGCCCAACCGCGCCGAGCAGGCGGCCATCTCGTCGATGACCTGGCCGAGGGACTGCGCGTGTCGGGACGCCGACAGCACGAGCCGACTCGCACCCAGGTCCCGGGACCGGTCGAGCTTGGCCTCGTCCAGCCGCGGCAGCGTCGCCCCCAGCACGAGGTCGACGTCGGCGGGATCGCGGCCGGCGTCCGCTGCCGCAGCCCGCATCCGGGCGATCGCCCGGTCCAGGTCGTCGCCGGCCAGGCCGAGCGGCTGGAATCCGTTGCCCAGCCGCCCTGCCCGCCGTGCGGCCGCTGGGCTGTGACCGCCGATGTAGAGCGGCACTCCCGAATTCCGGTGGGGTTTGGGCCAGCTCTGGGCGCCGCGGAAGGAGAAGTGTTCGCCCGCGAAGTCGACGGCGCCAGTACCCGACCACAGCGCCCGCATCACCGCGATCGCCTCGTCGGCGACCGCGCCGCGCCGGTCGAAATCACCTCCGCAGGCCTCGATCTCCTCACGCATCCAGCCGAGACCGAGGCAGACACGGAGGCGTCCCGCGGACAGCCGGTCCAGGGTGGCGAGACGCTTCGCCAGCACCACCGGATGGTGGTTGGGCAGGACCAGCACGCCCGTCGCGAGACCCAGGGTCGTCGTGGCGCCGGCGACGAACGACAGCAGTTCCAGCGGGTCCGGCAGACTGCAGTCGTCGGGCAGGTGCGACTTCCCGGTGGGCGAGTACGGATAGGCACTCGCCGTGTCCGCGATGACGACCGAGTGCTCGACGGCGGAGATCTCGTCGAATCCGAGTGATTCCGCAGCCCTCGCGAATTCGAGTATCCACTCGGGCTCGCCCGCCCGTCCCAGCTCGACGGGAACCACCACACCCAGTTTCATGTCACCCTCACCGTCACACGTGCAGGAATCGTTGCCGGCCGTGCGTGTGGAACTCCTGCTCCAGCGCGGCCTTCTCACTGTCGGTCATCTGGTGGTATTCGGGAACACCGCGTCCCACCCACCGGAAGACCGGATCGTCGCAACGCCAGCGCTGTTCCTGCAGCGTTCGTTTGAGCACCTTGTTCGATCCCGTCACCGGCAGGTCCGTCGACACCCGGATGAAGCGGGGTGCCGCCTTCGTGCCCAGGTCGTCCTGTCTGCCGAGGAAGGCGGCGAACTCCGCCGGATCGAAATCGGTGCGGTCCGACACCTCGACGGCCGCCATCACCTGATCGCCCGACCGCGGGTCGGGGACGGCGTACACGCCGGTGGCGACCACTTTCGGGTGGCGGCGCAGAATGCGCTCCACCATCAACGCCGAGGTGTTCTCCCCGTCCACGCGGATCCAGTCGCCCTTCCGGCCGGCGAAGTAGATGAAGCCGGCCTCGTCGACGTACCCGAGGTCGCCCGTCCAGTACCAGCCGTGCCGGATGCGGTCCGCGATCGCGTCCTCGTTCTTGTAGTAGCCCTCGAATCGCGCCGCGCCGGCCTTGTCGACCATTTCGCCGATCGCCTCGTCCGGGTTGAGCACGCGACCGTGCCCGTCGAGCCGCGCCCGGGCCTTCTCCGCGCGGGTGTCGGGGTCGACGATGACGATGTTCTCGTTCGCGGGTCTGCCGAGCGCACCCTCGGGGGCGTCGGGGTCGAGCGTCACCGAACCGGCGCCTTCGCTCGAGCCGTACCCTTCGTACAGTTCGGCGCCGAACCGGCGGACGAATTCGGTCATGTCCTCCGGGGACGCCTCGGTCCCGAAACCGCGGACGAGAGTGTTGTCACGGTCGTCGGGTTGCTCCGGTGTGGCCATCAGGTACGCCAGCGCCTTGCCGACGTAGGTGAAGAATGTGGCGCCGAAGAACCGGACGTCGGGCAGGAATCCGGACGCGGAGAACTTGCGCGGCAGGCAGACGGTGGCGCCGTTGGCGAGTGCGGGCGCCCACAGCGCCATCAGCGCGTTGCCGTGGAACAGCGGCATGCAGCAGTAGTCGACGTCCTCGCGCACGTGCCCGTACTTGACGGTGTTCGCGTACGCCAGCCGGGCGAGCCGGCCCTGACTGCACCGCACCGCTTTCGACGTGCCGGTGGTGCCGGACGTGAACAGCAGAAGGAACAGCGTCGACGCGTCGATCCCGGGCTCCCCGGCCGGACTCTCGACGGCATGGGACGCGACGAGTTCGGTGTAGGCCGGATCGTCGACCAGCAGAAACCGGTCGTCGGACAGCCCGAGGTCGAGACCGGCGAGCTGTGCCTTCCCTGCGGTGTCCGTGACGATCAGCTGGCAGTCGACGTACCGGATCTCGGCCTCGAGTTCCGCCCCGCGACGGGTCGGATTGATGCCGACCACGGTGGCGCCGGCGATCGCGGCGCCGCCCAGCCAGAACAGGAACTCGGGGGTGTTCTCGAGCAGGACTCCGACGTGGAACGGTCCGTCGCGCCGCAGCGAGGATGCGACGGCCCCGCGGGCCGCACTCTCGCGTACCACCTCGTCCCAGGTCCAATCCTGTTCCCGGGTACGGACTCCCAGTCTATCGTCACCCAGCCGGTCCAGCAGCATCTCGGCGATCGTGGTGCGTTCCAACTCCATCTCTCCTGTCGACACGGTATGCACGCTCACGGCACGCGGAGCACGCAGTGGGTGCCACCGTAGATGGCCGTCATGCACTTGTTGCAGTGAATGCACAGACCGGGGTTGTGGGTCTCCTCCGTGATCCGGTTGACGAGGTCGGGTTCCCGCAGGAGTGCCCGTGCGACGGCCACGAACTGGAATCCTTCCGCCATCGCCAGGTCCATGGTCGCCTTGCCGGTGATGCCACCGAGTAGGACGAGCGGCATCGTCACGGCGGCTCTGATCTGGCGGGCGTCCTCGAGGAGGTAGGCGTCGCGGTAGGGGTATTCCTTCAGGAAGTGCTTGCCGACCAACCGGATTCCCAGTTTCGTCGGCTGCGGCATGACGGCGGCGAACTCACGGAGCGGCGCGTCGCCCTTGAACAGGTACATCGGGTTCAGCAGGGAACTGCCCGCGGTGAGCTCGAGCGCGTCCAGCGAACCGTCCTGTTCGAGCCATTGCGCCACCTGGATGGCCTCGTCCACCCAGAAGCCCCCGGGCACACCGTCGTCCATGTTCAGTTTGGCGAGGATCGCGATCCTGTCCCCCACCGCGTCGCGTACGGCGCGTGCGGTCTCGAGCGCGAACCGGGCGCGGTTCGCCAGGGATCCGCCGTATTCGTCCGTGCGCTTGTTGACCTTCGGGCTGAGAAAGGAGCTGATCAGGTAGTTGTGGCCGAAATGGATCTCCACGGCGTCGAACCCCGACTCCACCGCGCGGCGAGCCGCGTTGGCGTGTGCCTCGACGATCCGGGCGATATCTGCCGCAGACGCCGGCTTGGAGAAGTTCTGGGTGGTCATCCGGAACGCACGGGACGGGCCCAAGGCCGGAGATCCGATGTACTTCGCAGCCGCGACCGGTCCCGCGTGGCCGATCTGCGCAGACACTGCCGCACCCTCGGCGTGGATGGCGTCGGTCAGCTTCCGCAGGCCCGGCATCGTCTCGTCGGTCCATTGGATCTGGCCGGGCGACGTGCGTCCGTCCGCGGCGACCGCGCAGTACGCGACGGTCGTCATGCCCACGCCTCCGGCGGCGGGCTGCCGATGGAATTCGATGAGCTCGTCGGTGACCATCCCCTTCGGGGTCAGGCCCTCGTACGTCGCTGCCTTGATCACGCGATTGCGCAGGGTGATCGGCCCGAGTGTGGCCGGGGCGAGCGGGTCGACCTTCACTGTGGGCGGGTCGAGATCTATCGTCATATGAGTTCCTCCAGCTGCGATTCGCTGTCGAACGTAACGGCGCCGGGATGTCGCGGATCGCGGCAGTCTCGCTGAGTGGTAACCACGTCCGGGCGCCCGTCACGGCGTGCCATCTTGTGTCGGTACGAGTGCCCGAGGACGAAAGGTCGCCCCGATGACTGCCCCTACAGATCCACAGTTGCACCTGGATCAGGTGATGTCCCGTCTCACCGGACCCGGTGGCCGGTTCGAACTCGTCGAGGAGCCGGTACTCGGCACCCGGATGCCGGTGATGAAGAACCGCGGGCGCTCGGTGGGCGAACTCCTCACCACGTCGCTCCGGTGGGGCGACCGCGACTACCTCGTGACCGCCGACCGCCGGATGTCCTACACGGAGCACGCCGCCGCGGTCGCGGCCCTGGCGACGGCGCTGCGCGAGGACCACGGCGTCCGGAAGGGTGACCGGGTGGCGATCCTGGCCGCGAACACCCCCGAGTGGGTGGTCGCGTTCTGGGCCACGCAGGTACTCGGCGCCATCAGCGTCGGACTGAACGGCTGGTGGGTTCGGCGGGAGGTCGAGTACGGGCTGACGCACAGTCGCCCCACTGTGGTGATCGCCGACGCGAAGCGCGCCGAGACGCTCGCCGCGGTCGGCACCGACCTTCCGGTCCTCACGATGGAGGCGGATCTGCCCGCGATCTTCGCGAAGTACGCAGGGTCCCCGATGCCGCACACCGACGTCGACGAGGACGATCCCGCCGCCATCCTCTACACCAGCGGCACGAGCGGCAGACCCAAGGGAGCGCTGCACTCGCAGCGCAACATTCTGGCCGTCGTCGACTACCACCGGTTCAGCGACGCCGTGGTCGGCGAATTCAGTGGACGACCCGTCGACCCGGCGATGCCGAGTCCGCTTCGCTACCTCCTGACCTCTCCCCTGTTCCACATCGCGAGCCTGCACAATCTGGTGATTCCGCGGCTGGCGACGGGCGGCGCGGTCGTCATGCACCAGGGCGGATTCGACGTGGACGCCGTGCTCCGCCTCGTCGAGCGGGAACGGGTCACCAACTGGGGAGCGGTGCCCACGATGGCGTCCCGTCTGGTCGAGCACGACGACCTCGACAAGTACGACCTGTCGTCGCTCACGTCGTTCTCGCTGGCGTCCGCACCGTCGTCGGTGGCGTTCAAGGAACGGCTGCGCGAGAAGGTGCCGTTCGCGCGGAACGCCCTCGTGGACAGCTACGGACTCACCGAGTGCAGTACCGCGATCGCCGTCGCCACCGCCCCCGAACTCGAGCAGTTCCCCGGGACTCTGGGACGTCCGATCATCACGGTGAGCATGGAGATCCGCGACCCGTACGGGGAGTGGCTGCCCGACGGCGTCGAGGGCGAGGTGTGCGTGCGCAGCCCGTTCGTGATGCTCGGCTACTGGGAGGACGAGGCCGCCACCGCTGCGGCGATCGCCCCGGGCCGATGGCTCCGGACCGGCGACTACGGACTCGTCGAGAACGGTCGCCTGCGGCTGACCGGACGTCGCTCGGATCTTATTCTGCGCGGCGGGGAGAACGTGTACCCCACCGAGATCGAGCAGTGCCTCGACGAACACCCCGACGTGCTCGAATGCGCGGTGATCGGGACGCCCCACGAGGATCTGGGTCAGGAGGTGGCGGCTGTCGTGGTGTTGCGACCGGGTGCCGTGACCACCGAGGCGGAACTGCGCGAGTACGCCGCGGATCGCCTGTCGTATTTCAAGGTCCCGACCCGCTGGCGGATCACCACGGACCTGTTGCCCCGCAACGCGACCGGCAAGATGATCCGCCGGGACATCGCCGTCTGACACCGGCAGCTGAGCGCCGAATGTCACAGTGGTGCGGTCGAACTGCACCACTGTGACATTCGGCGAACACAGACGGCGAACCTCAGCGAATGAGGTTGCCGAGGTCGACGGGAATCTGCGCCCCGGTGATGTATTTCGCCTCGTCCGAACACACCCAGGCGACGACGGCGGCGACGTCCTCCGGCTGGGTGATGCGGTAGGGCAGTGAGTTCTGGTAGATGGAGCCGAGCGTCGACGCGTACCGGGCGATGAGCGGGTGCAGGTCGCGCACCTTCATGCCGGTGTCCACGCCCGCCGGGTGCACCGTATTGACACGGATGCGGTGCTCCCCGAGTTCGTTCGCCATCGTCTTGGCGAGCCCGGTGATGCCGTGCTTGGTGGCGACGTAGTGCCCGGTGAACGGGGTGCCCTTCAGCCCGGACACCGAACTCGTGAAGACGACGGCGCCGCCCTCCCCCTGTTCGATCAGATACGGAACCGCCGCCTTCGCGGTGTGGAACGTTCCCGTGAGGTTGACGTCGACCGTCTCCTGCCACTGCTCGGCGGTGATCTCCCACGACAACGCCCCCGAGCAGATGCCCGCGTTCGCGATCACGACGTCGAGGCGGCCCAACTGCTCGATGCCTTCGGCGAGGGCACGCGAGAGTCCGTCGAAATCGCGCACGTCCGCGGTGGAGGCGACGATCCGCCGGCCGGTGGATTCGACGAGCCGGACCGTCTCGGCCAGGTCGTCCCGGGTGGCGCCGGGATAGGCGGTGGACGCGAATTCGGTGCAGGCGTCGATCGCGATGACGTCGGCGCCCTCGGACGCGAACCGGACGGCCTCGGCGCGGCCCTGCCCGCGCGCCGCGCCGGTGACGAAGACGACCTTGTTCTCGAAACGGCCGGGTGACGTCATTGTCTGCTCCTGATCGGGGTCATCGTGGGCGGGGCACGGTCTTGTCGACGAACAGTCCCTCGACCGAGACGCACACCTCGCCGTCCGCGGTCCGGATGTCGCCGACGGTGGTGATCTTGCGGCCGTCGACCGACATCAGCTTCCCGGTCAGGGTGAGTGGTTCGAACAGCGGCGTCGGGCGGTGGTAGCGGGTGCTCAACTGCGCTGTCATGCCGGCTTTTCCACCCCAGGCGTTGGCGACGCCGAGGACGTGGTCGAGCAGGAGCGCGGACACGCCGCCGTGGACGTGCCCGGGCGGCCCCTGGTACGGGATGGTCAGCGTGACGGTGCCCCGGACCGATCCGTCGGACAGCCCCTCGAGGACCACAGGCGGCGCGAGCGCGTTCTCGGGTCCGGTGACGGGATCGTGCCGGGTGACGCCCTCGCCGTTCCACATGTCGATCAGCCGCTCGGCGACGGCAGGCGCGTGTTCCTCGAGGTGCTCGGCGATGCTGTTCAGCTCTTCCGCGACGCGGTCGAGGTTGGCGTTGCCGCGATCGGTCCGCAGCAGCGCGTCGACCACGCGGCGGGCGGCCTCGGTCGCCCGGTCGACGGCGGAACTGTCGGGCGGTGACGTCAGCACCGTTCCCGACGGGCTGTTCTCGAACGTGGGGTGCGTACCGACGCTCATCCGCTCACCTCCATCGTCGCCTGGGTCAGGACCGGTTGCCCGTCACGATCGGGGCACGTCGCGCGCAGGGTCAGCCGGTCGCCGTCGTGCCAGACCGCGGTCTCGACGGTCTCGCCCGGGTACAGCGAGCCCGCGAACCGCACCGCGTAGTGGCGCAGTCGTGTGGGATCGCCGTCCAGCATCCCGTCGACGACGGCCTTGCACACCACACCGTACGACGCGAGCCCGTGCAGGATCGGCCTTTCGAACCCGGCCGCGGCCGCGAATTCGGGGTCTGAGTGCAGCGGGTTGAGGTCGCCGCTGAGCCGGTAGAGCAGGGCCTGCGCCGTCCCGGTGCGCGACACCAGCACCTTGTCGGGTTCGCGGGCCGGCACCGTGGCCACCGACTCGGGTCCCGGGGAGCCACCGAACCCGCCCTCATCGCGGGCCCAGATCTGCATCCCCGTGGTCCACAACGGGTTCCCGCCCGAGTCGGTGGCCGTCTGTTCGAGCACGATGACGGCGGCCTTGCCCTTGTCCCACACGTCCGCCACCCGCGAGGACACCCGGGCCCCACCTGACGGAGGAATGGGCGCGTGCACGGTGAGCGACTGTCCGCCGTGCAGGATCTTGCGGAGGTCGATGTCGATACCGGGCAGGCTCAGCCCGGCCGCCGGTGCGTCGCCGGCCGAGATTCCCTGCCCCGCGACGAGCGCGAACGTCGGCAGCACCAGCAAGTCCTTCTCGTACACCCAGCGCAGTTCCGCGGGGTCCTGGGCGTTCCCGCCGGCGCCGAGTCCGAGGTGGTAGAGCATCACGTCACGCTCGGTCCACGCCACATCACGCACGGCCGGTTCCGCGGTCAGCGCGGCCTTCACGTCGATCGCCATGTCAGGTCACGCTCCCTTTCCGGGCGCGGGATCACGCGGCAGACCCAGCAGTCGTTCGCCGATGATGTTGAGCTGGACGTTGGTGGTGCCGCCCGCGATCGACATGCACTGCGAGTTCAGGAACATCTGCGTAGCGGAGGTGCGGGGCCGGTCGCCGAGCAGGGCGCGCGGTCCGGCCCAGTCCATCGCCACCTCCCACACCTGCTGGATGTGTTCGACGCCGAGCAGTTTCGCGACCGACGACTCGGCGCCCGGTTGCCCGCCCGCGATCGAGCGCAGGGTGGTGCGTAGCCCCATCAGGCCGCCGGACTGTGCGTCGCAGAGGACCTTGCCGAGCACGGTCAGCTGCTCGTCGTCGATGCCGCCGGGCAGTTCGCCGGCCAGGGTCAGCAGAGCCTCGCCACCAGAGCCCAGCGAGGAGTCGTGCGACAGCGATACCCGTTCGTTGGCGAGGGTCGTGCGGGCGAGCTTCCAGCCGCCGCCCGGTTCGCCCACGAGGAGTTCGTCCGGGACGAACACGTCGTCGAGGAACACCTCGTTGAACAGTGCCTCGCCGGTGATCTCGCGCAGCGGCCGGATGTCGAGGCCGTCGCTGCCCCTCATGTCGATCAGGAAGTACGACACCCCCTTGTGTTTGGGCACCGAGGCATCTGTGCGGGCGAGGCAGATACCCCAGTCCGCGTCCCGGGCCATCGACGTCCACACCTTCTGCCCCCGCAGCACCCAGCCGCCGTCCACCTTGGTGGCCCGGGTGGTCAGGCCGGCGAGGTCCGATCCGGCGCCGGGTTCGGAGAACAGCTGGCACCAGACGAGGTCGCCGCGCAGCGACGGGGGCACGAAGCGCCGCAACTGTTCGTCGCTGCCGTGCGCGATGAGCGTGGGCACCACCCAGTTGCCGATGATCATGTCGTGGGGCTTCAGCGCGGCCGCGCGCAGTTCCTCCGCGATCACGAGTTGTTCCACGGCGCCCGCTCCCCTGCCGCACGGCGCGGGGAGGTGCGGTGCGGTGTAGCCCTTCTCGGCCAGGTACGTCCTGCGCTCCGGCTCGTCCAATGCGGCCGCGTCCGTGAGTTCTGCGAGCACGCCGGCGCGGATGCTATCGGCGTCCGGAGGCAGGTCGATGCCGAGCACCCGGCGGGCCCCGCCCAGGGTCGCGCGGGCCACGCGCCGCCGCCACGATGCGGTGGACCCGAGCAGGATCCGCAGCGACTGCGCCCGGCGCAGGTACAGGTGGGCGTCGTGTTCCCAGGTGTAGCCGATTCCCCCGAGCACCTGGATGCAGTCCTTGGTGACGGCGAACGCCGCGTCGGGTGCGGTGGCTCCGGCGACCGCGGCCGCGAGTGACGCCTCCGCCGCACTGCAGCGCGGCGCAGCCGTCGCGGCCCTGGCACTGCTTCCGGGATTCATCGCACGGGCCGCGTCCCACGCACAGACGCGGGCCTGTTCGGCGAGGCAGAGCATACGGGCGACCCGGTGTTTCACCCCCTGGAACTGGCCGATGGGGCGGCCGAACTGGTGGCGCACCTTGGCGTAGTCGGCGGCGGTGGTGACCGCCCAGTCGGCGACACCCGAGGCCTCGGCGGCGAACAAGGTGGCCGCCAGATCGAGAACGCGCTGCGAATCGATCTGCAGGACATCGGCTTCGGCGATCTCGAGGGCGTTCACCGAAGCGGTCGCGTTGCGGCGCACCACGTCGTGGCTGGGCAGGTCGGTCACGTCGAGCCGGCCGCGGGCGAGCGCCACGAACGCGGTCTCGTCGCCGTCTCTCGCCGCGAGCAGGAACAGGTCGCCCACCTGCCCGCCGAGGACGTACCCGGACTCACCGTCCAGCGTCACCACTCCGCCGTCCCGGACGAGACGCAGCGAACCCGGCTGCAGGGCCACCGCGCCGAGGGCCGAACCGTCGGCCAGCCCGGAGAGCTCACCCGTGCGCCCGGACTCGTGCAGGACGGCGCCGAGCAGCACGGTCGGGAGGAAGGGACCGGGCAGCAGGACCCGGCCCAGTTCCTCGGCGACCACTGCCAATTCCACCAGTCCACACCCCGCCCCGCCCACATCCTCGGGCAGGTGGAGTCCCAGTACGCCCAGTTCCGCCAACGACTTCCAGAACAGCGGTCGTTGCTCGGTCTTGGCCTCGACGGCCTCCCGGAGCACGGCCGGGGTCACGGTCCGTGTGGCCCAGCCTCGCACCGAGTCACGCAGGTCGCGCTCTTCTTCGGTCAATCCCATTGTCATGTCGGCCTCGTCGATCGTTCGGGTCAGATGCGTTCGATGATGGTTGCGGTGGACAGCGCGCCGCCCGCGCACATCGTGACCAGCGCGGTGGAGGTGTCGGAGCGCTCCAGTTCGTGCAGGGCGGTCGTGATCAGCCGGGCCCCGGTGGAGCCCACCGGATGTCCGAGGGCGATGGCGCCGCCGTTGACGTTCACCTTCGACATGTCGGCTCCGTGCACCTGCGCCCACGACAGCACGACGGACGCGAACGCCTCGTTGATCTCGACGAGATCGATGTCGCCCAAAGACATTCCGGCGCGTTCGAGGACCATGCGCGTCGACTCGATCGGCCCGTCGAGGTGGTAGTACGGGTCGGAGCCGACCATGCCGGACGCGAGAATCCTCGCGCGCGGCCGCAATCCGAGTTCGCGGGCACGGCCGCCGTCCATGAGCAGGACGGCGGCGGCGCCGTCGCTGATCTGGGACGAGTTGCCCGCGGTGTGGATGTGGCCGTCGATCACGGGCTTCAGGGCCGACAGGGCCTCCGCGGTCGTCTCGCGCAGTCCCCCGTCCTGGGTGACCACCGCAAGTTCACCGGTGGGTGCGCCGGACTTGTCCACGACGGGAGCGGTGACGGGAACGATCTCGCGGTCGAACCGTCCGTCCGCCCAGGCCTGGGCGGCGCGTCGCTGCGACTCGAGCCCGAACGCGTCGACGTCGCCGCGCCCGAGCCCGCGGAGGTCGGCGATCCGCTGGGCGGACGTGAACTGGTCGCCCATGTCGATCGCCCAGTCGTCGGGGTAGGGGTTGCCGGTCTCCGGCGTGACGGCCTGGCCGAGGAACACCCGGCTCATCGCCTCGACACCGCACCCGATTCCGGCGGAGATCTGGCCGGACGCGATGAGACCCGCCACGACGTGTACGGCCTGCTGGGAAGATCCGCAGGCGCAGTCGAGCGACGTGGCCGCCGTCGCGTACGGCAGTCCCGCGTGCAGCCACGCCTGCCGGGTCACGTTGTTGGACTGCTCACCGGCCTGGGTGACGCATCCGCCGACGATCTGCCCGATGTCCGCCGGGGCGACACCGGCCCGTTCGAGGACACCCCGCTGTGCGGCGCCGAGTAGTTCGGCCGGGTGCAGTCCGGACAGTGCCCCGCGCCGGCGCCCGATCGGTGTCCGTGCCGCGTCGACGATGACGGCGTTGCCCATGTTCCGCTCCTTGAGTTCTTCCGGCACGCGGACGCGTCCGCGGCTCATTTTTGAAATGTATTCTACTTTTGAGGAGACATCAATGCCCTTCGCCATGCGAAATAGTTCTCCGCACAGCTCAGGAGTCAGGAATGAATTTCACGTCGAGGTCGGCGGGAGGCGGCCCGACGCCGGCGATCTGTCAGCGATGCGACAGGTTGACCAGCAGCAGGTCACACGCCCTACGGATGTCGGACTCGGCATCGGGAATCGAGACCCGGCCGTTGAGGCAGGACTGGATGACGCCGAACCACAGCTGCACCAGCAGGCGCAGCGCCGTGAGGTCTTCCTCCGTCGGATGTTCGATCCCGGCGGCGTCCAGCATGATCTGCCGGAATGCCCGGTCGACCTTCCCCGCGTCCGGCACGGACGCGACGTTGGCGGTGCTCGTGGACTGGATCATCGCGGTGGACAATGCGGGCCGGCGCAACAGCCCGCGGGTGGCGCGGACCAGCACGTTGTACACCGCATCCTGCGGCGATTCGCCAGGGGGCGCACTCTTCTTGAACCCGGCACCCATCCGGTCGATCTGATCGACCATCACCGCGACGAACAGATGCGTCTTCGACGGAAAGTACCGGTACAGCGTCCCGATCGCGACGCCGGCACGTTTGGCCACCTCGTGCATCTGGACCCGGGCGAGTTCCTTCTCGGTGGCCAGTTCGATGGCGGCCTCGAGCATGCGGACGTGGCGGGCCCGCTGTTCCTCCGAACTCGGTTCGGCAGCGTCCCGCACTTCGGCGATTCTCGGCACCCTCGATCCCCCTTCACTCCGCACACAGCCCCGGATCCGGTGTCGATTCTCGCATCGGATCGGGAAACCATCGAATTTCGTCCGGTGAGTGGGACCGCGCGTGCCGCAGGTCGCCCGGATGCGATTGCGTGAACCCTACGACTGGACCGCCAGTCTCCACAGACCATCAACGGAGGAAACGACGATGCAGGACTGGACAACCGAGTGCGACGTGCTGGTGGTCGGTTCGGGGGGCGGTGCGCTGACCGGCGCATACACGGCCGC
Organism: Rhodococcus sp. A14; assembly: GCF_011603105.1. Classification (NCBI taxonomy): domain Bacteria; kingdom Bacillati; phylum Actinomycetota; class Actinomycetes; order Mycobacteriales; family Nocardiaceae; genus Rhodococcus; species Rhodococcus sp. A14. The sequence goes on from NZ_JAAOQS010000002.1 coordinate 107,627, forward strand.
TTCGCAGGGATTGCGCACCCTCGTCCTCGAGAAGACCCCACTGTTCGGCGGCACGTCCGCGTACTCCGGCGCCGCGGTGTGGCTGCCGGGTACCGCCGTGCAGGAGCGCGCCGGCATCGGCGACTCCACGGACAAGGCGCGCACGTACCTGCGCGCAGTGGTGGGCGACGAGGAGATCGACCGTCAGGAGGCGTACGTCGCCACCGCGCCCGAGGTCGTCGACCTTCTCGAACGCGATCCCCACATCGAGTTCGAGTGGCGGGCGTTCCCCGACTACTACAGGGCACCCGGCCGGATGGACTACGGTCGCGCGATCAACCCGCTCGACCTGCCGAGCGACGAGATCGGGGACCTGCGCGAGGTCATCCGGCCCGAGGCCGACGTCGACCGGGCCGGGGAACCGCATCCGGAGGGCACACTGAACGGTGGCCGCGCCCTGATCGGCCGCCTTCTCATGGCTCTGCACGGCACCGGGCACGCGGAACTGCGCACCGAGACCGCCGCGCGCTCGCTGATCGTCGAGGACGGACGGGTCGTCGGCGTCGAGGCGACCAACGCCGCCGGTCAGACCGCCCGCATCCGGGCGACGCGCGGCGTGCTGCTCGCGGCAGGCGGGATCGAGGGCAACGCGGCCCTGCGCACCGAGAACGGAACACCGGGCCGGGCGGACTGGAGCATGGGCCCGCGCGGCGCGAACACCGGCGACCTCCTGCGGGCGGCGGTGGAGATTGGCGCGGACACCGCACTCCTCGACGAGGCGTGGTGGTGCCCCGGGGTCGAACTTCCGGACGGCTCCGGCGCTTTCATGGTGGGCGTGCGCGGCGGCATTCTCGTCGACACGTCCGGAGAGCGGTACCTCAACGAATCGCTGCCGTACGACCAGTTCGGCCGAGCGATGATCGAGCACGGCAGCAGCAGTTCGTATCTCGTGTTCGACTCGAAGGAGGGCGGGCCCGTGTTGCCTGCCATCTCCATTCCGAACATCTCCGCCGAGAAGCATCACGCGGCGGGCACCTGGGTCTCGGCCGACACGATCGAGGAACTCGCGGAGAAGATCGACGTCCCCGCAGACGGTCTGCGCCGCACCGTCGAACAGTTCAACGACTTCGCCAAGCACGGCGTCGACGAGGCCTTCCACCGGGGAGAGGACCCGTACGACAACTTCTTCTGCCCTCCGGGCACGGGTGCGGACGCGCCACCGAACCCGGCACTGAGCCCGGTGTCGCAGGGCCCGTTCCACGCGGCCCGCATCGTGCTCAGCGATCTCGGCACCAAGGGCGGGGTCCGGACCGACGCCGACGCCCGCGTCCTGCGCGCCGACGGCACGCCCATCGACGGACTGTATGCGGCGGGCAACACCAGCGCATCGCTCAGCGGCCGGTTCTACCCCGGTCCCGGAGTGCCGCTCGGCACCGCGATGGTCTTCTCCTACCGGGCAGTTCAGCACATGCGGAGCTGACTACACGAGGTTGTCCTCCACCGGGAGTCCGAACGCGCCCCTGCCGAACAGGGCGAGGGCGCGTTCGGGCTCGTTGGCCACGTGCACGCTGCCCGCGTGGGCGTCGCGCCACGACCGTTCGATCGCGTTGCCGCGCGACAGCGAACTTCCGCCGGCGGTCTTGAACAGCAGGTCGATCGCGTCGAGGGCTCGCTCGGTCGCGCGAACCTGATCGCGGCGCACCCGCAGGCGCAGACCCATGGGGAGTTCCTCCCCGGCCTCGGCCAGTTCCCACAGTTCACGCACGTTGCGATCCATCTGCAGTATCGCGGCGTCGATCTCGGACGACGCCCGGGCCACCGCGACCTGGGCGAACTGGTCGTCGACGAATCTTCCGCCACCGAGGCTGAGCCGCACTCGTTCCCGCATGAACGTCAGATAGCGTTCGTAGCATCCCGCGACGATGCCGACCCCGGGCGCCGCGACGGCGGTCGTGAAGAGTGTGGCGAACGGCAGCCGGTACAGCGGTCCCCGGTTCACCTTCTGTCCGGGTCCGCGCAGTTGCGCCGTCTCGTAATTCCTCTTGATCCGGTAGTCGGGAACGAACACGTCCTCGGCACTGATCTCGTTGCTGGCCGTGCCGCGCATCCCCACCACGTCCCACACGTCGTGGATGCGGTAGTCCGACCGCGGCACCAGCGCGGTCATGAAATCGACCGGGCGGCCCTCGGTCCCGACCACCATCGCGCCGAGCAGCGCCCACGACGCGTGCTCGCAGCCCGAGGAGAAATGCCAGTCCCCCGTCAGCCGGTAGCCGCCCTCGACGGGGACGAGCCGCCCGACGGGTGCGTAGGCGGACGACACGAGCACCGAATCGTCGTGGCCCCACACGTCATTTTGCGCCCGGTCGTCGAACAGGGCCAGGTGCCACGGGTGCACCCCGAGCACGGACGCCAGCCAGCCCGTCGAGCCGCACACACCGGACACGGCGCGCACCACCTCGTAGAAGTGCACCGGATTGCTTTCCGTGCCGCCGTACCGCCTGGGCTGCAGCATCTTGAACAATCCGGCGTCGCCGAGCTCACGGATCACCTGTTCGGACACCCGCCGCGACTCGTCGACCTTGTCCGCGCGTTCCGCGATCATCGGCAGCAGGCCGCGGATCGATCTCAGGACCTCGTTCGTCATCTGTCGGAGGGTAGGGCGATCACCCCCGCGCGTGGACAGGCATCTCGCTCAACGGGAAACGCCGCCCCACCGCCCGGTCCCGTCCAGTGGGACCACGTCATGCGGGCCGTCCACGCTCACTTAGCGTGCAGGGCACCGCACAAGCCCAGGAGAGGACGGGACGCATCGTGACCACCCAACAGTCCGAGACAGTCGAGGTACGCGAAATCGACGCCGGCGCAGCGCCCACCCGATTCGCCCGTGGATGGCACTGCATCGGATTGTCCGACGCTTTCAAGGACGGCAAGCCCCACTCCGTCGAAGCGTTCGGCACCAAGCTCGTCGTCTTCGCCGACACTGCGGGTGATCTCGCCGTGCTCGACGGCTACTGCCGACACATGGGCGGCGACCTCAGCCAGGGCACGGTCAAGGGCGACGAGGTGGCGTGCCCGTTCCACGACTGGAGGTGGGGAAGCAACGGCCGGTGCAAGAAGATTCCGTACGCGCGCCGGGTGCCGCCGCTCGCCCGGACCCGGTCGTGGCACGCGCTCGACCAGGACGGGATGTTGTTCGTGTGGAACGATCCGGAGGGCAATCCGCCGCCCGCGGACGTCACGATTCCCCGCATCGACGGCGCGCTCGACGACGAATGGACGGACTGGGTCTGGTATCGGACCACGGTCGACACCAACTGCCGCGAGGTGGTCGACAACATCGTCGACATGGCGCACTTCTTCTACGTGCACTACTCGTTCCCCACGTACTTCAAGAACGTCTTCGAGGGCCACGTCGCCAGCCAGTTCATGCGCGGGCAGGCCCGCGACGACATGCGCCCGCACGCGTCGGGTCAGCCCAAGATGGTCGGAAGCCGCTCGGACGCCACCTATTTCGGCCCGTCGTTCATGGTCGACGACCTGACGTACCAGTACGAGACGCACGACGTCGACTCCGTGCTGATCAACTGCCACTACCCCGTCAGCGCCGACAAGTTCGTGCTGCAGTACGGCATCATCGTCAAGAAGTCGAAGGACCTCGAAGGCGACGCGGCCACCGAGATGGCGAAGAACTTCGGCACGTTCATCGCGAAGGGTTTCGAACAGGACATCGAGATCTGGAAGAACAAGACCCGCATCGAGAACCCGCTGCTGTGCGAGGAGGACGGCCCGGTCTACCAGTTGCGACGCTGGTACGAGCAGTTCTACGTCGACGTCGCCGCGGTGACCCCGCAGATGACCGAACGGTTCGAGTTCGAACTCGACACCACCCGCCCCGTGGAGTCGTGGAAGAGGGAAGTCGAAGAGAATCTCGCCCGGAAGGTACGCGAAGATGCAGCCACTGCAGTGCACTGAGTGCGGCGCGAGCGTGCTGGTCCAGAAGAACAGCTGGGAACACACTTCCGTTCAGTGGGACGACGCGGCCCGCGCCCGGTGCCGCGAGATCGGCAGCGCGGGGCCGGGGCGCCCCGGCGCTCCCCGGAAAGGGTGTTCGGCGCTGACGGTGTCGATCACCCGAGCCGCGGAAGCGGGCGTCGTCCCGGTGCGCGATCCCGCCCCCGTCCCGACCCCCGTCGTCGCCCACTGAACGTTTTCCGGAAGGACACAACATGATCGACACCGAGCACTACGGTCCGTGGGCCGTGATCGCAGGCGGCTCCGAGGGTGTGGGCGCGAGTTTCGCCGAGGCACTGGGCCGCGCGGGGATCAACCTCGTGCTGATCGCCCGTAAGCCCGGGCCGCTCGAGGAGACCGCGGCCACGGTCCGCGCCCACGGCGTCCTGGTGCGCACACTCGCGCTCGATCTCCTCGATCCGGACGCCCTCGACCGGATCCGCACGGCCACCGACGACGTCGAGGTCGGGTTGCTGATCTTCAACGCCGGGGCCAACAGTTACGGACACGAGTTCGTCAGCGGCGACCTCACCGGCTTCCAGCGCGTCATCGACCTGAACATCACCTCGCAGCTGCACCTTTCGCAGCATTTCGGCGCGAGGATGAAGGACCGCGGCCGGGGCGGCATCGTGCTGGTCGGTTCGCTGGCCGGGTACCTGGGTTCGGAAGACCAGAGCATCTACGCCGCATCCAAGGCGTTCGGCCGGATCTTCGCCGAAAGCCTCTGGCTCGAGCTCGCGCCGTTCGGCGTCCACGTGGTCGAACTGGTCCTCGGCGTCACCCGCACGCCGGCGATGGTCCGGGCGGGCCTGAACTTCAATCTTCCCGGGATGAAGGTCGCCGAACCCGAAGACGTTGCCCGGGAGGGGATCGCGCACATCGCCGACGGCCCGGTCTGGGTGGCGGGCGGCAACTACGACGCGGCGCGCAAGCGCAGCGGTTTCCCCCGCGACGCACTCGTGCGCGGGGCAGCCGAGGGTATGCGGAAACTTCTGGGCCGCCGGTAGCCGCGGACGTCAGAGGGTGGTGACGAGTCCGCCGTCGATCACGAAATCGGAGCCCGTCACATTGCCCGCCCGGTCGCTCGCGAGGAACACGACGAGATCCGCCACCTCGTCCGGGCGGGTGAACCGGCCCGTGACCGCCTGCTCCGCGACACGCTCCGCCACTGCCTCCGGGTCACCGCCTGCGGCGCGCGCCACCGTCGCGGCGACCCCGTCGTCGCCGAGCCACAGGGCGGTCGACACCGGACCGGGGCTGACGGTGTTCACCCGAATACCCAAGGGTCCCAACTCTTTCGACAGGGCCTGAGAAGTTGGTGAGCGCGGCCTTGGACGCGCAGTAGTCGATGACGGTGGGGTCGGGCAGGAAACTGTTGACCGAACTCGTGGTCACGATGCTTCCCCGGCCCGCCGCGATCATCGTGGGCAGGGCGGCGCGGATCGTCCGCACCGCCGACATCAGGTTGAGATTCATCGTCGTGATCCAGTCTTCGTCGGTCACGTCGAGGAACCCGGTCAGTCTCGGGTGGGCGGCGCCGACGTTGTTGACGACGATGCCGAGACTGCCCCGAGCAGTGGCGGCGGCGACGAGTTCGCCCGGACCGGTGGGGGTCGACAAGTCGACGCTCACCGCCTCCACCGTTCCGCTGCGGACTAGTTCTTCCAGTTCGGGGCTGGGCGAACGGGCCCCCGCCACCACGAACGCGCCTTCCGCGGCGAGCGCCCGGGTGATGGCGAGCCCGATGCCCTTGCTGGCTCCGGTGACCACGGCGACGGTGCCACGTAAGGCAAGATCCACGGGGTTCCTCCTGACGACGGCGGAGCGTGCACGGACGAGCGGAACATCCCCCTCCGATCACGCTAGCCGAAATGATGCCGACCGCGCTGCAGGCGAGTAATCTCAGCGACGAAGGGCCAGGCCACGGCGTTGCTCTCGTATGGCGATGCCTGTCGTCGCACGACTACACCTGGCGCGCAGGCCCCTTCACCCCTAAGCACTGTGTTCTTTCCTGACTCGGGAGACGAGTGATGCGACTTCTTCGACTTCGAACCGCCGTTGCCGCGTGCGCAATCGCGGCTGCCGGCACGCTGACCGTGGGGGCCGGACCGGCCCTCGCCCAGGATCTGCCGACGGTGGTGCTGGTCCACGGCGCGTTCGCCGACACGACCAGCTGGGATGCGGTGGCCGCGGAACTGCGCGGCCGAGGATACGAAGTCGTGGTCCCCGACAACCCGTTGCGCGGACCGGCATACGACTCCGCCGCCATCGAGAAGGTGCTCGCGGACATCCCGGGGCCGGTGGTGCTCGTCGGTCACTCGTACGGCGGCGCGGTCATCACCAATGTGCATTCGCCGAACGTCGAGGCCCTCGTCTACGTGGCGGCCTTCGCCCCGGCGCAAGGCGAGCCGGTCATGCTGAACCTCGATCCGATCCGGTTCCCCGGCAGCCAACTGCTCCCGCCGGTGCTTCAGGTGAAGGTCATCGAGAACGATCCCACCGGAATCGCCGAGAGAAACCTCGACGGTTACATCGACCCCGGCCGATTCCACGAGGTGTTCGCCCAGGACGTCCCGGACGCCACGGTGGCCGACATGATCGCACACCAGAAGTCGGCCGCGCTCGTCGCGAACCTCGAGCCGACCGCCGATCCGTCGTGGGCGTCGACACCCAGCTGGGCCATGGTCGCTCAGAACGATCGCGTGATTCCGGCGGCCGCGGAGCGGTTCATGGCCACACGCGCGGGAGCCCGGATCACGGAAGTTTCCGCGTCGCACGCCGTCCTGGTGTCCCAGCCCGGCGCGGTCGCGGACCTCGTGGTGCAGGCAGACCAGGGAACTCCGTAGCGGACCGCCGTGAACGCGCCCGGAACACCGGCACCGAACAGCAGGAGCCTCGCCCATCGGGTCCACAAGATGGTCGGGCGTGATCCGCACGAGGAACACCGTGCGGCAACGCCGTTGGAGTTGCTGTTCGACCTGACGTTCGTCGTCGCGTTCGGCGTCGCGGGCGAGCAGTTCGCGCACCTCGTCGCCGAAGGGCACGTCGCCGCCGGGCTGGCGGGATTCGCGTTCGCGATGTTCTCGATCATCTGGGCGTGGATCAACTTCTCCTGGTTCGCGTCGGCCTACGACACCGACGACTGGATCTACCGGGTCACCACCATGGTCCAGATGATCGGCGTCGTCATCCTGGCGCTGGGCATGCCGCCGATGTTCGCGTCCATCGACCGCGGCGTCGAGCTCGACAATTCCGTGATGGTGTCCGGGTACATCGTCGTGCGCGTCGCCATGGTGTTCCAATGGCTGCGCGCCGCCAAACACGACCCCGAGCACCGTCCCGCGTCACTGACGTACGCCACGACGCTCGTCATCGCGCAGATCGGCTGGGTCGCCTTGGTGATCGCTCCCCTCACCGTCGAGTACGCGTTCGGCTTCGGCGCGATCCTCATCCTCGTCGAGCTGACCAGCCCCGTCATCGCCGAACGGTACCGGGGCGGAACACCCTGGCACGCACACCACATCGTCGAGCGTCACGGCCTGCTCGTCATCATCACCCTCGGCGAGGGTGTGATCGGCACCGTGGCGTCCCTGTCCGCCGTGGTCGAACACCAGGGCTGGACACTCGACGCGATACTCGTCACGGTCGCAGGCATCGGACTCACGTTCGGACTGTGGTGGGTGTACTACATCCTGCCGTCGGCCGAGGTGCTCGCGGTGTACCGCAACCGGTCGTTCGTCTGGGGTTACAGCCACATCGCGCTCTTCGCGTCGCTGGCCGCGGTGGGAGCCGGACTACACGTGGCGGCGTACTACATCGAACACGCCTCCCACATCGGCGCGACGGCAACGGTGCTCTCCGTCGCCGCGCCCGTCGCGATCTTCCTCGCCGGCGTCTACGCGCTGTACACGTACCTGCTGCGGGTGCCCGACCCGTTCCATGTCCTGCTCCTCGTCCTGACCGCGGCCACGATCGCGCTCGCGCTGGTGCTGGCGGCGCAGGGTGTGTCGATGGCATGGTGTCTGATCGTGGTGATGCTGGCGCCGATCGTCACGGTCGTCGGATACGAATTGCTCGGACACGCGCACGAGGCCCGGGCGCTCGAGATCGTCCTCGGGCGCGCCGACACCGGCGCCGGCGAGGAGCACTAGGACCAGGGAGTCACCGGCCGAGGCCGGGCCACACCGTCGACGACCAGATCGAGCCGCTCGTCGAAAAAGGCCACGAGCCCCCGAACTTCCGACGCGTCGACGAGGGGCTCGTCGTACCGCCACGCGATGTCGTGGAGCACTCCGCCTGCGGTGACCGCGGACCGGTAGGCGGCCTCGCCCTTGTAGGCGCAGTACGACGTCGTCGCACTCGGCTGCAGTTCCGCGACGACGTCGTCGGGCGGCAGGTAGTAGCGGACCGGCAGCAGTGTTTCGAACAGCATTTTCGCCCGCCGAGTGTCGGCGAGGAGCGTGTCGCCCAGCATCACCCGGATGTGGCGGGACGTGCGGCGAACGTCGATGCGCTGGAACGGGTCGTGCGGATGACCGACGATCTCGTCGTCCTCCTCCAGCCAGCGGTCGAAGCCGTCGAAATCGAGAACCACGTACCCGGCCAGGTCCTCGTCTCCGGGCCGGAACCCCAGGGCGTTCCCTGCGCCGGCGGTACGGAGCGCGACGGGTTCGCCCTCCGTGCTGTGCACCGAGAACGGCACCCGCGGATCGAGTACCGGCATCGTCGTCACGTCCGGCAGGGCGAAGCCGACGTCGCCGGTCCCCTCCGCAGCCACCGAACCCGTTGGCTCCGGCGACAACTCCGCGTCGATGTCCTCCGCCGGCACCGCGTACGTGGGAACGACGCGCCGCGGTTCCCAGACCAGGACCGCACGGTCACTGTCGACCACCGTGGTCCCGTTCAGCACGGCACGGATCCGCTTCGCCGTCGGCTCGTAGCGAAGCTCGCGTAGCTGACGTCCGATGCTGTCGCGCAGTCGCAGGCCCATGAGTTGAGACTAGGCCTGTCATCGGGCCAGGCCGAGGGAAGCGACGAGGTCCTCGTGGAACTCGAACCAGACGCGGTGGCAGGAGTCGCGGTCGTTTGCCGTGATCCAGCCCGGATCGGTGCCCGCTCGCTCGACGGCGCCGGCGAACCGCTGGTGATAGCCGGCGAACCGGTCCATGCCCGCGACCAGGCGCGCCTCGAGTTCGCCCAGGGCGTGCGCCGCGGTCGCCAGGCGGGTGATCGTCGCGTCGATGGTCACGGTCGCCTCGCCGACGCCCATCTCGGCCAGCTGCCAGGCGGTGCACGCGTCCGCCACGGCGACGTTGTGCGGCAGGAAGTCCCGGTGCACCTGCACCACCACGGCGCGGGTGCCGCACCGGTCGAGCTCGGCGGCGAGCAGTCGCTCGCCGTGAACCTTCCCGGTTTCGGTCAGGGACCAGCCGCTGTCCCCGGCAAAGTCGGTGTGGGTGACCCACCCACGGGCCTCGGTATCGAGCAGGTGCTCGGCTGCCAGTCCTGCAGGCAGCGCGAACCGGGCGGCGATGCGCGCGGTCTCCGCGTAGCCCAGGATCCGCACGGCGTGCAGCACCAGGATGTCCGTCGGTGTGCGGTGCGACATCAGTTTCTCCCAGTGTTCCCGGTGGCGGTGCCGACGTGCCCGTGGGTGCCGTCGACGCGGACCAGCCTGCCCTCGGTCAGGGTGGTCATGGCCCCCGCCGCTGCCAGGACTGCCGGGATGCCGAATTCGCGGGCCACGATCGCGGCGTGCGCGAGCATCCCGCCCGTCTCGGTGACCACCGCGCAGGCTCGGGCCAGCAGCGGGGTCCACGCCGGCGAGGTCGTACGGCAGACCAGCACGTCGTCCGGACGAAAGCGGGCGAAGTCGTCCAGGCTGCCGATGATCCGTGCAGGCCCGACGGCGGTGCCCGGGCCGGCTGCGATGCCCGTCAGCAGAATGTCGCCCGACGTGGCTCGCACTGGCCGCGCGGTGGAGGGAGCGGTCGTGATCGGGCGGGCCTGCAGGACCCGGATGTCTTCGCCGGCGATCGCCCACTCGATGTCCTGCGGGCGGCCGAACAGGCTCTCGATATCGCGTCCCAGCGCCGCGAGGGCGAGGGCCTGGGCAGAGGTCAGCAGTTGCCCGCCCCGGTGCCGGGCGACCTGCACGTGCGCACCGTCGACCAGGTACGCCTCCGGAGTGACGGTCCCGGCCACGACACTGTCGCCCAGGCCTCTCGTGGCCTCGATCACCACCTGCTCGGCCCCGCTGACCGGGTGCCGGGTGAACATGATTCCGGCCGTCTCGGGTTGCACCATCACCTGCACGATCACCCCGGCCGACGCGGGGGCTTCCCGATCCGTGCGAGCCGCGTACGCGACGGCTTCGGGTGAGGAACCCGACGCGGCGCTGCGATGCACCGCCTCGATCACCTCGGCGCTGGTGGTGACCCCGAGCGTCGTGGTCAGCTGTCCGGCGAACGAAGACTCGACGCCGTCCTCAGCGAGGGCGGACGAGCGCACCGCGAACGGACCGGGACCGAGACGGTGCAGTCCGGCCTCGATCTCCCGCTCCCAACCGGGATCGCCGAGGGGGTCGGGTATCACGAATCCGTCGGGTACCCGGTATCCGGCACGCAGCAGCCGGCCGAGGTTGCGGGCCTTCACACCGCAACGCTCGGACGCGTCCGGCAGGGGGAGCATCGGCACTGCTCAGGCCTCCGCGTCGCAGTCGCCGGCTCTGGCAAGGACCCGGTTCAGGCGCTGCTGGGCTGCCTGCGCCGAACCCAGACCGAGCGCCTCCGCGACCTGCGGCCAGGTCATCCCACAGGCACGGGCGGCGAACAGCAGGCCGGACTCGATCTGATCGAGCTCGACCCGAGCTGACGACAGCAGCCGCAGCCCGGCCGCGAGCACCGCTGGGTCCGTGCCGTGTGCGTCCCGGCCGGCCCACGCCGCGAACCTGACGAGGTCGGTGTCCGAACGTGGCTGCCCGGAATGCTCCCAGGGACGCCGCTCGAGCCGGGCGGCACCGGCCTCGTTCAGCGTCGTGCGTGCCTGATCGAGTTCGGCCGCGTGGGTCTGGTCGTCGGTGGTCACCCGACCACCACACGCCATCAACAGTCTGTTGTCAACATCCTGTTGATGGGCGCGTCGTCGGGCGCGGACCCGGCATCCTCAGCCGGCGAGGATCCCGGCGACGAAATCCTGCGCGTCCTTCTGCGACGCACCGATCGTCCCGCGATGGTCCGCACCCTCGTACGTCCGATACGTCAGTTCGTTCCCGTTGTCCTGCAACGTCTTCACCATCAGATCCGTCGACGGCTTGCTCACCACCAGGTCGCCCGAACTCTGCGCGACCAGCGTCGGGACCTGCACGTGAACCCGCGACGGCTCCTGACGGGCCAGGTACTCGGTGAGCGGTCCCAGGTCGGCGTCGGGACGGAAGACCTGACCGGCGGGCACGGGCGGCACCTTCCGGATGTCGTCGATGCAGCCGGTCCGCGCCACCGTCAGCAGCGGTTGCGCCTGCTCCGTCAGCAACGTCGACGGGTCGATGGCGGGATCCGCAGCCTGGGCTCCGAGGAGGATCAGCGGGAGGAACGCCTCGGCCGCCTCGATACCCGGAACACCCGAGCGGAAGTACTGCGGCGTCTGGTCGAGCCCGTTGCCCGGCGCGATCGCCACCGCACCACCGAGGCGCAGTTCCGGGGCGCGCTCCCCGCCCTGCGCGGCGGTGAACAACGCCGCCTGCCCGCCCTGGCTGTGACCGATCACGAACCACGTCGAGCCGACCGCCGGATCCATCGTCCGGGCGGCGCGCACGATGTCCACGACGGCGTTCGCCTCCGTGTCACCGTTGATGTACGGGTGGATCCCCGGCGTGCCCAGACCCAGGTAGTCCGTGCTCACCACCGCATATCCCTTGGCGACCCAGTCGTCGAGGGACGCGTCCACCCCGGAGAGATAGCCGTGGGCGGGGCCGCCGGCGAAATCCGCGGACGGGGCGCAGGCGTCCGCGACGCCGGTCGTGCCGTGCGCCCAGCTGATCACCGGATACCCGTCCTCGGGTGCCGGCGTGCGGGGGATCGACACGGTGCCCGACACCACGACGGGGTCGCCGTTGCCGTCCTGCGACACGTAGGTGATCACGTCGTTTCGCGCGGCACTCGGCAGTGCGGGACCGTCTGCGACGGCGCGGGACGACAGAAGCTGGCCCGGCCGTAGTGCGCCCGGTTCGGTCGCCGTCTCGGATGTCGCAGTGGAACAGGCGGTTCCACCGACGAGGAGGACGAGTACGGCCACCGCGCCGATCCGGGCGCGCGACAACGTCATGAGAACGCCGCCAGCGGCTCGGAACCCGACCAGTCGTGACCCCAGTAGCTGTCCGCCGTGATCTCCTCCGCGGTGTAGTGCATCTCGTCGACGAGCATGCCCTCCGTGCCGAACTCGAGGTCCCAGCCGCCGGGGGCACGCACGTAGAACGACACCATGCGGTCGTTGGTGTGCCGACCGAGGGTCGACGAGATGGAGAAGCCGAGCTTGCCGAGCCGGTCGAGCGCCTGGCCGACGGCGTCGAGGGTGTCGACCTCCGTCATCAGATGCACCAACCCGGGTTCGCCGCTGCGCGGTGCAGGGCACAACGCGAGGCTGTGATGGCGCTGATTGACGCCCATGAACCGCACCCGGCGGGCCGGTCCCGGGGCGTCGGCCGGTCCGAGCCGGATCGCGCCGCGCGGCAGGAAGCCCAGCACCTCGGCGTAGAACGTGTAGGCCTCCTCGAACGCCGGCGTCGGGAGGACCACGTGCCCCAAACCCTGTGCGCCGGTGACGAACCGGCCGCCGTGCGGAGTGACGACCGGACTGTGGTCGAGCACGGGCCCGAAGAACACCTCCACCCGTGTGCCGGACGGATCGTCGAACGCGATCACCTGCTCTGCGTCGCGGTGGCGTGACTCCTCCTCGGACAGGACGTCGACCGTGACACCCGACTTCTCCACCTGCTCACGCACCCGCTGGAGAGCGAACTGGTCGCGCACCTCCCACCCCACCGCGAGTGCCGCGTCCGTGTCGCCGGGGAGGACGATCAGTCGCGACCGCCGCTCGTCGACGCGCAGGTACAGGCCGTCGGGCTCGGGGCCGGAACCCTCGGCCATCCCCAGCCCGTCCACCACCAGCTCACGCCAGCGTGGCACGTCCTTCGTCTGGATCCTGAGGTAGCCGAGTCCTCGAATGTCGGTCATGTGAAAGTCCTTTCCTGGAGGCGGCTCCGCCGCCCGTGCGCCTTTCTGGTAGCTGGAACTACCAGAAAGGCGCACGGGCGCGGAGCGCCTAGATCATCGAGCGGTGGATGCCCTGAGGTTCCCCGCCGAGCTGGGTCAGAGCCGAGGAGTGGAAGATCGACCCCGGCACGTGGATGGCGTGGGAGAGGCCGGCATGGGCGTCGCGCCAGAAGCGCTGCAGGGGTGTCTTCAGTTGGAGCGCACCGCCACCGGAACGTGCGAAGATCTCGTCCACGGCGCGCACCGCCCGCCACGCGGCGGCCGTCTGCGTGCGCCGGCCGATGGAGCGGAGTTCGAACGAGACGTCCTGGCCCTTCTCGGTCATGTCCCAGAACCGGTCGACCGTCTCGAGGATCGCCGCGCGCGACGCCGCGATCTCCGCCGCTGCCTCGCCGATCGCGAACAGCACGTACGGGTCGTCCTTGATCGCGGTACCCGACACGGTGACACGTTCACGCTGCGCATTCAGGTGGCAGGCCAGCGCGCCCTCGGCGATCCCGATCAGCGACGACGTGATGCCGAGCGGGAAGATGCACGAGAACGGGAAGTTGTAGAGCGTCTGGGTGCGGCCGAACTCCCTCGGCGCAGACCCGTCGAACACCTTGTCGGCCTGCAGGGTCCGGTGCTGCGGGATGTACGCGTCCTTGACGATCAGGTCCTTGGACCCGGTGCCGCGCAGTCCGACGACGTTCCAGCTGTCCTGGTCGATGTCGTAGTCCGAGCGTGGCAGCAGCACGTGCAGGATCTGCGGGGGCATCACCCGGTTGCCGTCCCGGTCACCGACCGCGGCGCCGATCATGATCCACCCGCAGTGGTCGGTGCCCGAGGAGAACGACCACCGTCCGTTGAGGACGTAGCCGCCGTCGGTGGGCACGGCCACACCCATCGGCGCGTACGGCGAGGCCATCCACATGTCGGAGTCCTCGCCCCACACCTCGTCCTGGGCCGTGCGGTCGAAGAACGCCAGTTCCCACGGGTGGACGCCGACGATGCCGCTCACCCAGCCCGCGGCCCCGTCGATGGCGCCGATGCCCATCGCGGTCTCCGCGAACTCGCGCGGATGCGATTCGTAGCCGCCGTACTCCTTGGGCTGCAGCATCCGCATCACGCCGGAGTCGCGCAACCGTTTCGCGGAGGTGTCGGACAGGCGCATCAGCTTGTCGCCCTCGGCGCCTTCCGCGCGGATCTCGTCCGCGGACTGTTCGATCCTGTCAAGAACCTGGCCCATGATGATCTCGGCTTTCTGGTGTCGGTACCCGGCGAAACGCCTAGGCGGACTTCTTCTCGGCGACTGCGGACCCCGCGGACTTCCGGTCTGCGAGACCGAGGGCGATCTCGATCAGCTGGTCCTCCTGACCGCCGACCAGCTTGCGTCGGCCGGCCTCGATGAGGATCTCCGCACCGGACACCCCGTACCGGCGGGCGTGGGAATCGGCGTGCTTGAGGAAGCTGGAGTAGACACCCGCGTAGCCCATGGTCAGCGACAGCCGGTCGAGCAGGCAGTCGCCGTCCATGATCGGCCGGACGACGTCCTCGGCGGCGTCGATGATCTTCAGAGTGTCGATGCCGGTGCGGATTCCGAGCTTCTCGGTGACGGCGGCGAACGCCTCGACCGGGGTGTTGCCCGCGCCCGCACCGAAACGCCGGGTGGAGCCGTCGATCTGCAGGGCGCCGGCCTCGACGGCGAGCACCGAGTTGGCGACACCGAGCCCGAGGTTCTCGTGCCCGTGGAAGCCGACCTGCGCGTCGTCGCCGAGTTCGGCCACCAGGGCGGACACGCGGTCGCTGACGGCGTTCAGGATCAGCGCCCCGGCCGAGTCCACCACGTACACGCACTGGCAGCCGGCGTCGGCCATGATCCGGGCCTGCTTCGCGAGAACCTCCGGCGGCTGGCTGTGCGACATCATCAGGAAGCCAACCGTCTCCAGCCCGAGTTCGCGGGCGAGACCGAAATGCTGCACGGAGATGTCGGCTTCAGTGCAGTGCGTGGCGATGCGGCAGATGCTCGCGCCGTTGTCCGCGGCCTCGCGGATGTCCGACTGGACACCCAGTCCGGGGAGCATGAGGAACGCGATCCTGGCCCGCTCCGCCGTCTCCACCGCGGCCTTGATCAGCTTCTGCTCCGGGGTGTGGCTGAAGCCGTAGTTGAACGAGGAACCGCCGAGTCCGTCGCCGTGGGTGACCTCGATGACCGGAACCCCGGCGGCGTCGAGCGCCTCGACGATCGAGTGGACGTGTTCGACGGTGAACTGGTGTCGCTTGGCGTGGGAGCCGTCGCGCAGCGACGAGTCCGTCACCCGGATGTCGAGATCAGCACTGTAAGGCATCGGTATTCCTTCGAAGAGTGAATGGGGCGGACGCGCTCAGACGCTCGCGCCGAGGATCTGCGTCGCGAAGCTCTCGCCGACCTTGGTGGCGGCGGCGGTCATGATGTCGAGGTTGCCGGAATAGGGCGGCAGGAAGTCGCCCGCTCCCTCGACCTCGAGGAAGATGCCGACCCGGGCGAGGCCACCGCTGATCGGCGTCGGGTCGTCGAACTGCGGTTCGGCGCGCAGACGGTAGCCGGGGACGTACGCCTGCACGGACGCCGCGACGTCGTGGATGGACGCGGTGATCGCGGCCCGGTCGGCGTCGGCGGGAATGGAGCAGAACACGGTGTCCTTCATGAACATCGGCGGTTCGGCCGGGTTCAGGATGATGATGGCCTTGCCCTTCTTCGCCCCGCCGATCGTCTCGATGCCCCGGCTCGTGGTGATCGTGAACTCGTCGATGTTCGCGCGGGTGCCCGGGCCTGCGGACGGCGACGCCACGCTGGCGACGATCTCGGCGTACGCCACCTCGGTGATCCGGGAGACGGCGTGGACCATCGGGATGGTCGCCTGGCCGCCGCACGTGATGAGGTTGACGTTCGGCGCCGTCCGGTGCTCGCCCATGTTCACGGCGGGCACGACGGCCGGTCCGAGCGCGGCGGGGGTGAGGTCGACGGCCTGGATGCCGAGTTCCCGGTAACGGGGTGCGTTCACCCGGTGCACGTAGGCGGACGTGGCCTCGAAGACGATGTCGGGCCGCTCGTCCTGGGCGAGCAGCCAGTCGACGCCCTCGGCACTGGCGATTACACCCCGGTCCGCGGCGCGCTTCAGTCCCTCGCTGTCCGGGTCGACGCCGATCATCCAGCGGGGCTCGATGATCTCCGAGCGGAGGAGCTTGTACAGGAGGTCGGTGCCGATGTTGCCGGATCCGACGATCGCGGCGAGAGCCTTGGTCACAGTTGTCGCCTTTACTTGAATTGTACTGATACGGAACCGATGTCACTGAAATCGGCGCGGAACACGTCGCCGGGCCGGGCGTCGATCGCGCGGGTGCACGAACCCGGCAGGATCACGTGCCCGGCCTCGAGTCGCACTCCGAAGCTCGCGACCTTCCGGGCCAGCCAGGCCACGGCCTTCGTGGGATTGCCGAGCACCGCCGACGCCTCGCCCCGCGCGATCTCCTCCTCGCCCTGGAACAGCACGGCGGAGATCCCGCCGATGTCGACGTTCGCCGGTTCGACCCGTCCGGCGCCGAGGATCACCCCGGCCGAGGACGCGTTGTCGGCGATCGTGTCGGCGAGCCCGATCTTCCAGTCGGTGATGCGGGAGTCGATCAGTTCGATGCTGGGAACGATGTATTCGGTGGCCGCCAGCACGTCCGCCTCGGTGCATCCCTCCCCCGGCAGGGTCTCGCCGAGGACGTATCCGATCTCCACCTCGATGCGCGGGTAGCAGAATCGGGCGGTGTCGATCGGCGTCCCCTCGGCGTACACCATGCTCGACAGCAGATGCCCGTAGTCGGGTTCGTCGACGCCCATCATCTTCTGCATGACCTCGGACGACAGCCCGACCTTGTGGCCGTACACCGTCTCCCCCGCGCCCCGCCTTGCCCGGATGTTGATCAGCGCGATCTCGTAGGCGTCCACGACGTCGATGCCCGGGAACACGGTGGTCAACGGATCGATCGGCGCGCGGCTCTGTTCGGCATTCCGCAGGAGGTGGGCGGCGGACAGTCGCTGTGCATCGCTCAGCATCACGCCACCTCTCCCGCACGTGAGTGCTGTCGCGCGCCCCGGGACGTCTCGCCACTCACGTCGGCGACGTGCAGCGCGGCGATGTAGCCGAACACCATGGCGGGACCGATGGTCGCGCCCGCACCGGCGTATTCGTTGCCCATCACCGACGCCGACGTGTTGCCGGTGGCGTACAGGCCGTCGATGACGGAACCGTCCTCGCGGAGCACCCGCGCGTCGGCGTCGGTGACGAGTCCGCCCTTGGTCCCCAGGTCGCCGGCCTCGCACCGGATCGCGTAGAACGGTCCCTCGACGATCTCGTCGAGGCACGGGTTCTTCATCGTCGGGTCGCCGTAGTACCGGTCGTACGCGCTGTCGCCGCGGCCGAAGTCCTCGTCCTTGCCGGTGCGGGCGAAGCCGTTGAACCGGTCGATCGTCGCAACCAGGGTGTCGGCCTTGACGCCGATCGCGTCGGCGAGGTCACGCAGCGTGTCCGCCTTGTGCACGACCCCGGAGTCGTAGAACCCCTGCGGGAACGGCACACCCGGCAGCACCTGCGCGAACGGGTACCGCGACTTCGCCTTGGCGTCCATCACGAACCACGCCGGGACGTGACCGCCGTCGAGCTGGTCGTGGACGAAATTCACGTACGGCGACGACTCGTTGGTGAAGCGTTCGCCGCGGCCGTTGACGATCACCGACGGCGGAGTGCACCGCTCCGACACGAGCGGGATCACGGCGCCCATCGGGTGGAACACCGACGGCATCCACCAGGCGTCGTCCATGAGGTCGACTGCCGCGCCGAGCTTCTGGCCGGCGACGATGCCGTCGCCGGTGTTCTCCCGGGCACCGGCGCTGACGTCCGGGACGCCGTGCTTGGGCAGGTACTTCGCGCGCATGTCCTGGTTGTGGTCGAAGCCGCCGGTCGCGAGCAGCACGCCGCGACGCGCGCCGATCCGGACCGTTCGTCCGTCGCGTTCGGCGAGAACACCCACGACGGCTCCGGTGCCGTCGACGATCAGTTCCGTCATCGACGTCTTCAGCCACAGCGGCACCCCGGCGTCCTTGAGGACCATCCGCATCCGCGCCACGAGTGCGCGGCCGCCGGTGGCCATGTGGCGTCGGCGGATCACGTTGGACGCCACCCGCCACGCCGCGACCAGTGATGCCTTGCGGCCCTTCCAGGTGCGCTTGACCATGGCGAGATCGTGGTAGTCCTTGGACGTGACCCACAGTCCCAGCGGGCCCTTCATGCTGTTCGGCCGCTGGTACTGCTCGTCCTCCTTCAGCGCCCGGGTGTCGAACGGCGTGCATTCGATGGTGCGTCCGAGCGGACGGCCGCCGTCGTACTCCGGGTGGTAGTCGGAGTAACCCTTCACCCAGTAGAGCTTCATGTGCGGGCTGCGGTCGAGCAGTTCCATCAGCTCGGGGCCCTTGTCGACGAACGCGTCGAGACGGTCGGCGGGAACCGTGCCCTCGGTGATGATGTCCAGGTAGCGGCGGATCGAGTCCCGCGAGTCGATCACACCCTTCTCGCGCAGCGTCGGGGCGTTGGGAATCCAGATGCCGCCCCCGGAGATGGCGGTGGATCCGCCGAACGTGGCGCCCTTGTCGATGACGAGAGTGTCGATTCCCCGGTCGGCCGCGGTGATCGCCGCGGCCATGCCGCCGCCACCGCTGCCGACGACGAGGAAATCGACTGTGGTGTCGAAGTTTTCTTCGGTGCCGCTCATCGTCCGGTGCCCTCCTTGCGGAGGAGGAAGGCGAGGACGGCACTCTCGAACGCCGTCTTCTGCTCGATCATCGCCCAGTGCCCGCAGTTCGGGAACACGTGCAGTTCCGCCCGGGGAATCGACCGCATCGGGATGATCGCCATGTCCAGCGGGCTGACCCGGTCGTCGCGACCCCACGTGAGCAGTGTCGGCGCCTTCACCTTGTGCAGCTGAGCCCAGTACGGCGTCGCATCGGACTCGAGTGCCGCCTTGGCGCCGGCCTCGAACGCCGCCTTGCTGTACATCTTGCGGGCGCTGGCGAGGGTCTCGGGGTCGGTTGCCTGCGTCCAGCGTTCCTCGATCAGTTCCTCGGTGACCATCGCGGGGTCGAACACCATCGAGTGCAGCCACGCGATCAGTCGTTCCCGGGTGGGGTCGTCCGTGAACTCCATCAGGAGGTTGATGCCCTCACCGGGGCCGGGGCTGAAGAGGTTCCTGCCGATGCCGCCGATGGTGATCAGCTTGCCGACCCGGTCGGGGTGCGCGATGGCGAACTGGGTGGCGACGATGCCGCCCATCGAGTTTCCGAGCATCGCCACCTCGTCGAGTCCGAGCCCGTCGAGGAAGCGGAGTACCGCGTCGCCTGCGGTGAGCATCGGATGACCGCCGAAGTCGTCGCTGACCCCGAATCCCGGGAACTCCAGGACGAAGGTGCGGAAGTGCTCGGCGAAGACGCTGAGGTTGCCGCGGAAGTTGCGCCACCCCGTCACGCCGGGGCCGGAGCCGTGCAGCAGCAGAAGAGGCGGGCCGTCGCCGGCCTCGTGGTAGCGAAGCACGCCGAGGTCGGTCTTCAGCTCCTTCAGGGTGCCCTCGTAACTCGAGTCAGTCGTCATGGTCGGTCACGTTGCCAGCGCGCTCCCGGCTCGGACAGAAGCGATCCCGGTCAGCGAGACATCGCCCTGCTCGCGCAGGTATCGGCAGGGGATTTCCACTGACCGAGACGGCATCTCGTGACGGTACCGGGCCGTCCTTAGCCTCGGGGACGATCGTCGAACGGGTCGGCGACGGAAGAGCAATCGGAGGCGGTCTGATGGCAACGGAACCGGCCGGCACCCAGCCCGGGACACGCTCGGACGCACCGTCACCGGACGAGATGCGCCGTGCCCTCGGCCAATTCGCCAGCGGAGTGACAGTGGTGACCGGGCTCGACACGGAGGGTCCGGTGGGATTCACGTGTCAGTCGTTCGCGTCGGTGTCCCTGGAGCCGCCGCTGATCCTGTTCTGCGCCGATCACCGCGGGCGGGCCTGGCCGCGCATTCGGCAGTCTGGGCGCTTCACGATCAACGTGCTGCGAGAGGACCAAACGGACCTCTGTTTCCGGTTCGGTTCGAGCCGGGGCACCAAGTTCGACGGGCTGTCCTGGGAGCCGTCGCGGTGGTCGACGCCGTCGCTGCCGGGGGTTCTCGTGCGCGTGCACGCGGACGTGCAGTCGGTGCACACCGCCGGGGACCACGACGTGGTGATCGGACGCGTCCTGGAACTCGAATCGGTGTGCGAGGAGCGTCCGATGGTGTTCTTCCGGGGCGGTTTCGGCCTCGACGCCGCTCCGCGACCCGTGCGCGCGTAACGAGTCCAGAGACTCGTCACGCGCGCACGGGCGCTACAGCCATTGCCCGGACTGCACCGCGAGGAGCTGGTCCAGGGTCTCGGTCGACCACGAGCTGTCCGGGATTTCCGGGGTCCGGCGGCCGCGACGGGGTGTTCCCAGTTCGGGGTGGAGCGTCCGGGTGACTTCCCGCGCGGCGTCGACGACGAGCGGGGCGATGCGTTCGAGTTGGACGGTGCGCGCGTCGCCGCACAGCGAGATCCCGGCCACCGGCCCGTCGGCGCTGCGGACCGCGACACCGACGCAACCGATTCCTCGCACCGCCTCCCCGCGCTCGAACGCGAGACCGCGGCGCTGCCGGATCCGGTTGAGCTCCTGGTGCAGCGTGGACAGTTCGGTGATCGTGCGGTCCGTGCTCCGGTTGAGCCGCGGCCCGTACATGCCGTCGACCTGCTCCGGGTCGACCCACGCCAGCATCGCCTTGCCGCCCGCCGTCGTGTAGGCGGGAACGCGCCCACCCACCCGCGACGGCAGGCTCGCGGCCATTCGCCCGCCCACCTTGTCCAGGTACACGCTCTCCGCGCCGTCCAGCACGGCCAGGTGCACCACCATTCCGGTCTGCATGTGCAGTTCGTGCAGCAGCGGGGCCGCCGCGGCCCGCACCTGGCTGTGTCCGTTGTCGCCGCCGCCGAGCCCCGTCGCGCGCCGTCCGAGGCAGTAGCCGAAGCTCGCGTGGTCGACCCAGTCGAGGCGGACCAGCTGGTCGAGGATGCGGTGCACCGTGGACCGCGGCAGCCGGGTGCGGCACGCGACCTCCTCGAGGGTCAGGCGCGACGTGCGGCCGTCGAACGCGTCGAGGATCAGCGTCATCCGCTCGACCATCGACGGGGGCAGATCCTTCTTCGCAGCGGGTACCGACAGTGCATCATCCGAATCGACGACAGTCATCGACGCCTCCAAATATCCTGGTCACACGCATACGCCCGACAAAAATTGAAATGAATTCTTAAAATGTACCAGTCGTGCCCGCCGCGGGGAAGAATTCGGACAACCGCCGCGTCCGGTCACCGGGAGTGCCCGCGCGGCACCCGGGCACCTCCACTACAACGGTGACGACAGACCGACCCCCCCGACAGCGGAGTAACGAACTGATGCACATAGGAATCGCGCCGCCCATCGTCATCGCGCACCCCGCCGTCCGCGCGGACTGGGAGCTCGGCGCCGGCATCGCGGAGTTGACCGCGATCGCCCGCACAGCCGACCGCCTCGGCTACCACCACCTCACCTGCAGCGAGCACGTCGCCGTACCCACCGACGTCGCGGTCGAGCGCGGCGGCACCTACTGGGACCCGCTCGCGACACTCGGTTTCCTCGCCGCCCAGACCACCGGCATCCGCCTCGCCACCCAGGTTCTGGTACTCGGCTATCACCACCCCCTCGAGATCGCGAAGCGCTACGGCACGCTCGACGTCGTCAGCGGCGGCCGGCTCGTCCTGGGCCTCGGCGTGGGCAGCCTGCGCGAGGAATTCGACCTGCTCGGCGCCCACTTCGACGACCGGGGCGCCCGCGCCGACGACGCCCTCGCGGCGCTCCGTGCGTCGCTGTCGCAATCTCGGCCCGAGTACCACGGCACGTTCTACGACTTCGACGGCGTCGTCGTCGAACCGCACGCCGTCCAGCCGCGGGTCCCGCTGTGGATCGGGGGACGGACACTGCGGTCCCTGCGCCGCGCTGCGACGCTCGGCGACGGGTGGGTGCCGTTCGGCCTCTCTCTCGACGAGTTGTGCGCGCTGCTCGCCAGGGTCGACGTCCCCGACGGATTCGACGTGGTCCTCAGCGCGGGCGCGCCCCTGGACCCGATCGGTTCCCGCGACACCGTGACTCGCGCCCTCGAACGACGACGCGACGCCGGCACCACCGTCGGCAGCGTCACCCTCGCGTCCACGAGCGCAGCCCACTACTGCGAGCAACTGGAGGCTCTCCGGCAGTTGGGCGACGAACTCGGCGTCTCCTTCCGCACCGCAACCGAAGACAGGATCCGTCAATGACCGGCACCGACGAACTCGTCCGCGCACTCGCCGAACGCGTCACCGCACTCGAGGACAAGCTCGCCATCCTCGAATTGATGACCGCCTACGGTCCCGCCATCGACAGCGGTTCGGCCGACGCGGTCGCGCGGCTGTGGACCGAGGACGGCGTGTACGACGTCGACACCGGGGTGATGCGCGGGCATGCGGCCATCACGGCGATGGTGCAGTCGCAGGCACATCAGGGCTGGATCGGTAGTGGCTGCGCGCACATGCTCGAGCCCGGGCACGTGCGCGTCGACGGTGACACCGCGGTGGCCACGTGCAAGTCGCAGTTGATCATTCACGACGACGACGGATTCCGCGTCCACCGGATCACCGCCAACCGGTGGGAGCTCGCCAAGATCGACGGCGCGTGGAAGGTGACCCGGCGCGTCAATCGGTTGCTCGACGGTCGGGAGGAGGCGCGCACCCTGCTGGCGGCGGGTGTGCGCGGAGGGAAGATCAGGCGACCAACTCCGACTTGGGCACCGTCGCGTCGACCGGACGCTCGATCTTGTTGCGGGTGAGGAGAAGCCCCATCACCGCGGCGAGCAGTCCGGCGACGGCGAGTGTGAAGAAGGCGTAGACGAAGCCCTTCTCCGAGTACTGCGCGGCGCGGCCCACCAGCACGACACCGGGGATCGCGACGATGGCGATCATCACCTGACTGCCGATCGCACTGCCCAGCGAGCCGGACAGGTTCAGCATCCCGCCGGCAATCCCCTGCGTCTGCGCGGGCACGGTGCGCATGATGAGGTTCGGCAGCGTCGCCGACGCGGAACCGAGCCCGAGGCCGATCACCAACTGCCCGAACATCATCTGGACCGTCGAATCGTGCAGGGTGGCGAGCAGGAACGATCCGAGCGCGAGGGATGCGCCGCCGAACACCAGAACCGGCGCCGGGCCGATCCGACGGGTGAAGTATCCGCCGACCGGGCCCGCGATCATCGACACGACGCCCGTGGGGACGGTGTAGATGGCGACGGCGAGGGCGGTGACTCCGAATCCGTAACCGAGACCGAGGTCGGGATCGGTCATGACGAACATCGGGATGAGCATCGAATGGCTGACGAGGACGAACTGGACGAAACCGCTGGCGGCCAATGTCTTCGCGACGGGTCCGTGTTTCAGCATCTGCAGGTCGATGAGCGGTTCCTTCGGCGTGCGTTCGTAGAGAAGCCAGCCGGCGAGGATGGCGATACCGCCGCCCACGCACAGAAGCGTCTGCGGGGCCGTGTAACCCCACGCGGCGGCCTTACCGATACCGAACAGCAGCACGAATGCGCCGAGTCCGAGGATGGCCGCGCCGAGCACGTCGAGCTTCGATCGCGTCCGCAGCGTGGTCTCGGGAACGAAGATCGCGACCGCGATTCCGACGACCGCCACGTGGAGGAGTTGCGCCCAGAACACGCCGGTGTAGCCGAAGTGGTCGATGAGGTAGCCGCCGATGATCGGGCCGAGGATGGTGCTGGCGCCCATTCCGGTGGCGACGAATCCGACGGCCACGGGAATGATCGACGGGGGCAGGATGTCTCGGATCAACCCGTAGGCGAGTACGAGTATCGCCATGCCCGCACCCTGGAGTCCGCGGCCCACGAGGAAGAGTTCGAAGTTGGGGGCCAGCGCGCCGAGTAGTGAACCGGCGCCGAACACCGCGGCGGACACGAGCATCATCCGCTTCTTGCCGTAGATGTCGCCGAGTTTGCCGACGAGCGGAGTCGAGGCGGCGAGGACGAGCGTGACGATCGTGATCACCCAACCGACGTTCGCGGTGCCGAAGTGTTTCGCGATCTCCGGCAGCGCCGGGGTGACGAAGTTGTAGGCGAGCGGGATGACTTCGACGAGAAGGATGATCAGGGCGAGGAGGGCGAACGACTTCCCGCGTGAGAGCGGTGCGCGCTCCGCCTCACCTGGGGACAGGGGCATGTTATGCATATGTGGCTCCGGGGATTCGAGAGGATCAGCACGCCCAACCTGGCATGCCGCTCAGTGACGTCGACCACAGTTCCCACTCACCGAGACCTGTCCGCAGCCGGTGCCGTCGATGCCGAATCGGCAGGGAAAGTAGAAAACATTCCTCTATCAGATTGCGCTTCTCTCGTGACTGATCAGTAGTTCGTGCGATACAACTAGAATGAAATCTAGTTCATCTCTCACTCAGGAGTTCCCATGACGGAATCACTCAGCCTCGCCGGACGCACTGCCGTCGTCACCGGCGCGGGCGCAGGCCTCGGCCGGGCCGAAGCCCTCGCACTCGCCGCCGCCGGCGCGGCAGTCGTCGTCAACGACATGGGCGACGGCGCACACGCAGTGACCGCGGAGATCGCGGCGGCCGGCGGCCGCGCCACCGCCGTGACCGGTGACGTCTCCGACTGGTCGCTGGGCGAACACCTCGTGCACGAGGCCGTCAGCACGTTCGGATCGATGGACATCCTCGTCAACAACGCCGGAATCCTGCGCGACAAGATGATTTTCAACCTCACCGAATCCGACTGGGACGACGTCATCCGCGTCCACCTCAAGGGGCACGCCGCCACGTCGCGGGCCGCCGCCGTGCACTGGCGCGAGGCGAGCAAGGCCGCCGGAGGCCCGGTATACGGGCGGGTCGTCAACACGTCGTCCGAGGCGTTCCTGTTCGGATCGGCGGGCCAGCCCAACTACTCGGCCGCGAAGGCCGGGATCACCGCACTCACACTCTCGACGGCACAGGGCCTGTCCCGCTACGGGGTGCGCGCCAACGCGATCTGCCCGCGCGCCAGGACGGCCATGACCGCCGACGCGTTCGGCGAGAACACGGCCGACGCGGGACTCGACCCTCTGTCACCCGAACGGGTCGCCACCCTCGTCCACTACCTGTCCTCCCCCGCCGCCGACGAGATCAACGGACAGGTGTTCGTCGTGTACGGCAAGATGGTCGCGGTGATGGCGGCACCGCAGGTCGAGAACCGCTTCGACGCAGCGGGTTCCGCGTTCTCGCCCGAGGAGCTGGAGGAGCTTCTCACACCCTACTTCGCCGGCCGCGGACCGTACGAGAATTATGCCGCGTTCAGCGTCGCCGAACTGGAGAAGGTCGCGCTGGCGACCGGCGACACCGCCGATGTCTGAGCCACAACCGCAGAAGGAGCGCACGATGAGGCTGCACGGAAAGACGGCGATCGTGACGGGCGGCGCCGGCGGCATCGGCCGGGCCGTGACGACGGTGTTCGTCCGCGAGGGCGCCAACGTCCTGTTCGTCGACATCGACGACGAACGCGGCAAGGATCTCGAGCAGGAATTGGGATCGTCCGCTCGCTTCCTGAACACCGACATCTCCCGGCGCGAATCCGCCGAGCAGATCCGGGACGCCGCCGTCGCAGCGTTCGGATCCGTGGACGTGCTGGTCAACAACGCCCACGCCTCGCGGCAGGCCCTACTGATCGACCACACCCAGGAGATGTTCGACCTCTCGTTCCGGACCGGGTTCTATCCGGTCGTTCACCTCATGCAGGCGTGCTACGAGCAGTTGACGGCGTCGAAGGGGTCGGTGATCAACTTCGCGTCCGGGTCCGGGCTCGACGGCATGCCCACCCAGACGTCGTACGCCGCGGCCAAGGAAGCGATTCGCGGCGTCAGCCGGGTGGCCGCCAACGAGTGGGCGGCCGACCAGATCCGGGTCAACGTGATCTGTCCGTTCGCCGCGACCGAGGGCGTCCTCGCCTGGCAGGAACAATTTCCCGACCGCGCCGCCGCGTCCGTGGCGAAGGTTCCGCTGCAGCGGATCGGCGATCCCGAGACCGACATCGCGCCCGTCGCGGTGTTCCTCGCCTCCGAAGATTCGCGGTACATGACCGGACAGACACTGATGGCGGACGGCGGCAGCATCAAGCTGCGCTGATCCGCCCGGACAGGAGAACGACGATGGAAGACTTCGAAGGCCGGGTCGCCCTGATCACCGGCGGCGCCCGCGGCCAGGGCCGCAGCCACGCGGTCGCACTGGCCGAACGTGGAGCAGACATAGTTCTGTGCGACCGCTGTGAGGACAGCCCGGCCGTGAACTATCCCCTGGCCACTGCCGCCGATCTCGACGAGACCGCGGAGCTGGTGCGCGCCACCGGCCGCCGGTGCATCACCGCCAAGGTGGACACCGCGGACCGGGCCGCGATGGACGCACTGGTTGCGGAGGCGGAGTCCGAGTTCGGGCGGATCGACGTCGCGGTCGCGAATGCCGGCGTCTCGGTGGCCGCCCCGGTGCAGTCGCTTACGCAGGAACAGTGGTCGGAGGCGATCGGTTCCAACCTCACCGGCGTCTTCAACACAGTGGGAGCGGTGGCGCCCGGCATGATCCGGCGGGGATACGGCCGGATCGTCACCATCTCGTCGATGCTCGGCCGGGCCGGCAACACCAACATGGCCGCGTACGCGGCGTCGAAGTGGGGTGTCATCGGGCTCACCAAGAGCGCGGCGCTCGACCTCGCCCCGCACGGCATCACGGTGAATGCGATTGCACCGGGCAATATCTCGACACCGATGATTCACAACGACGCCCTCTACCGGATGATGCGGCCGGACCTGGAGATGCCCGGAGCACAGGACGTGGAACCGGTGTTCCGCAGCCTGCACGCCCAGCCCGTGGCGTGGCTGGATGCCGCCGAGGTCACCCGGGTCGTGCTGTTCCTCGCCGCCGAGGGCAGCGCACACATCAGCGGCATCGTCCTGCCCGTCGACGCGGGCAGTGCCGCGAGGGTCACTGGCTGACGCCCCGTGAGTACTTATTAACGTCGGGCGGTTAACAAGTACTCACGGGCGCTAATGGTCAAGGCTTTGATTACACCGATTCGGCCGCTAACCTGTGCTCATGCCCGAGGAGACGACCGACCAGAGCAACCTGGACTTCCTGTCCTTCGTGGACTTCGCGGTGGGCAAGACCGTCGACGAACTGCCCGAGGTCGATCCGGTGTCCATGCGCCTGGTTCTCGCGCTGCACCGCGTGACCAGTGCCCTCGTCTACGACCTCGAGTCGACGGTCCACCGGCCCAGCGGGTGGAGCTGGCCCGGATTCCGGGTGCTGTTCGTGTTGTGGCTCGCCGGACCGTGCGAAGCCAAGCGGGTGGCCTCACTGTCCGGGATGAGCAGGTCTGCTGTATCGGCGCTGGTGAATACGCTCGAGCGCGACGGTCTCGTGACGCGGCGACCGTCCGCAGGCGACCGCCGGGCGGTCGACCTCGAACTCACCGACGCCGGGCACGACGCCATCGTCAGCACGTACTCGGCGCACAACAAACGCGAGCAGACGTGGACCGACGCGCTGACAGCGTCGGAACGGCTCGTCCTGATCGGGTTGCTGGAGAAGCTGGCGTCGGGCACCGCCGCACGCGAAGCCGTCAAACGCAGTTGAGGTAGACGATGGTCGTGAGCAGTCTCATCCGTCCGGGCGAACAGCGCCTCGTCTCGTTCGACGAGTTCCGCGACTCGGTGAGCGACGCGTTCGTCCCCCTCGAAATGACGTCGGCCGACCACGACGACTTCCGTGGCGTCGTGCGCGGCGCGACGGTCGGTGCGATCCGGATCAGCGAGGTCACGGCCGCCCCGCACGTCATCAGCCGAACACCGCGGACCATCCGCGCCGCCAACCCCGACTACTTCAAACTCGGACTGCAGGTGCACGGGTCGTGCGTCCTGAGCCAGGACGGCCGCGAAGCCGCGCTCACCCCCGGCGACTTCGCGATCTACGACACGACCCGGCCGTATCAGCTGTCGTTCGACGACCGGTTCCGGATGCTCGTCGTGATGTTCCCCCGGCACCTGCTCCGCGTTCCGCCCGACGGCATCGCCCAGCTCACCGCGCGCCGCGTGCCGGGCAGCCAGGGGCTCGGTGCCGTCGTCACCCCGCTGTTGCGCGGGCTCGGCGAGCAGATCGCCGACGCCTCCCCCACCGTGGCGGTACACCTCGGCGATGCCGTCCTCGATCTGGTCGCGGCCGCGTTCGCAGAGCAACTCCACCTCGCCGACGGACTGATCCCGCAGTCGCGTGGGAACGCACTGCGAGTCCGGGTCACCGCCTTCATCGACGAGCGGCTCGCCGACCGGGAGCTGGATCTGCACTCGATCGCCGGTGCCCATCACATCTCGGTGCGGCACCTGCAGAAGCTGTTCGAGGCCGACGGCGACACGGTGAGCGGATGGATCCGACGCCGCCGCCTCGAACAGTGCCGACGCGATCTCGCCGACCCCCGTCACCGCGATCTGCCCGTCTCGGCCATCGGTGCCCGCTGGGGTTTCACCGACGCCGCCCACTTCTCCCGGCTGTTCAAGAACACGCACGGATCGACGCCCGGCAGATACCGCGCCGACGCCACACCGGTCACCGGGTCGACGCGTCCGGCCCGATGATCTCCGCGATCTCGTCGACGTGCACGGGCCTGCGCCAACTGTCCCAGCCCACGTGGATCTGCCGCGGGTGCACGGACGGGTCGAGCACGCCGTCCTGGTGAGTGTGCCCGTGCAGCAACCAGTCTCCCTCGTCCTGCAGCCGGTATTTCACGCCCCGGTCCTCCGCGGTGTGGTCGCCGACGTACGGGAAATGGGAGAGCAGCACGGTCTCGCCCGCGATCTTGCGCCGCGCGAACAACTGCACCGACGCGAACGTCTCCAGGAACACCCGTTGCCGGATGTGGCTGTTGCGGTTCGCCATCGGGTGACACGAGTCGTGATTGCCGGGGATCAGATGCAGTTCGACGTTCCGCTTCCGCGCGAACTCGTCGAGTGCGCGCAGCGCCCAGTCCTCGGCGGCCTTACCTCCGACGGTGATGTCGCCGAGTATCCAGAGTTGATCGCCGCTCCCGACGGCGGCGGCCAGCGCGTCGAGGATGGATTGGTCGTGCGCGTCGATCTCCGTTTCGAAGCCCCGGATCTCCACCAGCCGGGCGTGACGAAGGTGCAGATCGGACGTGAACCACACGCTCATGCCAGGAACCGCGACCGCAGTTCCGCGAAGAACGCCGCCGACAGCCGCTCGAAGTCGTCGGCGCTCACGCGGATCCGGTCGCCGATCTCCAGCTTCAGCACGGACTGGCCGGAGAAATACTTCAGGACGCTGATGCCGCGCAGGATGCCGTCGTTGTTCATCAACGAGTCGGCGATGATCTCGACTTCGTTGAGCGGGTTCCCGTCCTTGCCCGTGACCGCCCGGATCCGGTGGACGAAGTAGCGGTCCAGCACCAGGACCATGTTGCCGAAGAACAGTGGCTCGAAGTCCTCGAGTGCGGCGAAAACCTTCTTGCCCGTGACCTCGCCCGCAATCGCCCCCGTCAGCG
This sequence comes from Rhodococcus sp. A14, assembly GCF_011603105.1. Taxonomy (NCBI): domain Bacteria; kingdom Bacillati; phylum Actinomycetota; class Actinomycetes; order Mycobacteriales; family Nocardiaceae; genus Rhodococcus; species Rhodococcus sp. A14. The sequence continues at coordinate 137,610 of NZ_JAAOQS010000002.1, forward strand.
ACGTGTACGCGGCGACCTGCTCCGCGACGGACGCCTCGGCGTGATCGATTTCGTCCTTCGTGTAGTTCTTCCGTCCGAGCACTTCGCCGTCTCCTTCGATGCACCGGGTGTCGGATCGACACGCTGAACTCCCAGACCAGCAGTGTTCCACCTTCCACATCCCAGCAGATGAGGGTTCGAGGTGCGATACTCCCGGGTGGCTCTTGCCTCGTATCAACCGGCAACAAAGAAGTCCGGAAGGATGCACCGATGAAGGTCACGATTGCACGAACCGTAGGTATCGCCGCCGCTGTCGCCGGCGCGGGTCTACTCGCCGCACCCACCGCGTCCGCGGCACCCGAAGACGTCACGGTCGATATCGGCGTCGACGGGAATGCCGTGGTGATGGACGTCCGGTACGACGTGTCCGGGGCAGTGGTGTGCGTGATGAACATCGTCCCCGTCGACGGAACCCTGCCGGCCGCCACCGTGGGCCCGACCGTCGTGATGGGCGGAGACGACGGCGAGCTGAAGGCCACCGTCGACCCCGGCAAGTACGCGGTGCAATGGTCCTGCTCGAGCGTGCCGTCGTTCGAGCAGTGGGGAAGCATTCCGCCGCTGACCAACGGCACCGTCGAACCCACCATCGTCACCGTCACCGAGACATCCGGGCCGGGCGGCGGAGGCTCGTCCGGCAGCCCGTTCGGCAGTTGACGGACCGTGCGTACGTGAGCGGCAAAGCGTGTTCGAGCACTCTTTCTTACTCACGTACGCGGGAATGGCGAACTTCTTGGACCAACGCGTAACGAAACCGCTGCGAGCGGGGATTGACAGTACGGAATCCCGCAACGGACAGGAACCCTCCGCCATGGCTACCGTCACGCACATCGATATCGCTCGCGCCCGCCGCTCCCGTCGGGTTCTCTTCATCGGCAACCCCACGCGGTACAAAGAGGTGTCGCACTGGGCGATGGTCAAGCAGTGGATGGTGGTCCACGGACTCGAGCCCGTCCGGAAGATGGACGGCCCCGCGCTCTGCGCGATCGTCACCGAGGACGTCCTCGACGGGGTCGGCTCACCCCAGGACGCGCTGACCGTTCAGAATGCTCGTGAACAGGGCATACCGGTGATCAGCGTCCACGACAGCACCCAGATCTGGCAGGCCACGGCCCGCGTCCGCGCGTCCATCGCACGATCCGGCGGCGGCGCACACTCGAGCCCGCACCACCAGGGAGCCTGAGGAAGCCGGGCCGCCGCCGTCATGGTCGACTGGGACGGCGAAGGCTACGCCGATGTCGGCGCCCTCCAGCGCGCCGTCGCGGAGACATCGATCGCGGAACTCGCCCTCGCGGGCCGTGAACGGTTGCTCGACGTGGGATGCGGCGACGGATTCGTCACGCTCCGCATCGCCAAACGGCTTCCCGGCGGTTCGGTGGTCGGAGTGGACGCGTCGCCGCGGATGATCGCGAAAGCCCAATCGCGAGTGTTGCCGGACGGCACCCGCGCCGAGTTCCGCATTGCCGACGCACGTGGCCTCCCGTTCGACGCCGAGTTCGACGTCGCGGTGTCGTTCAACGCCCTGCACTGGGTCCCCGACCTGCAGGTGGCCTTGGCCGGGATCGCCCGCAGCGTCGTGGACGGCGGACGGGTGATCATCCAGATGGTGTGCGCCGGCCCGCGGACCAGTGTCGAAGACGTCTTGATGGCCGTGGCGGCGGGCCCGCGATGGGCGGAGTTCTTCACCGACTTCACGGCGCCGTTCATCCACGTCGAACCGGAGAAGTTCCGCGACGTCGCGAAGGCGGCAGGACTCGACACCACCGACCTCGTCGTGCGCGACGTCGAATGGGATTTCGGTTCCCGGGAGGAATTCGCGCGGTGGTGCACCGTCGGGTCCACCGACTGGACCACGAACCTCGACGACGCAGCCGTGCCCGAGTTCATGGACGACGTCGTGCACGCGTACGAGCAGATCTCGGGACGCCCCGGGCTGTTCCTGTTCACCCAGATGCGGGCGGAACTTGCCCGAACGCCCTGACCCGCCGCGCAAGCACGCCTGCATGGTGGTGGTGCCCCCAGTCGGACTCGAACCGACACTGTGCGGATTTTAAGTCCGCTGCCTCTGCCAATTGGGCTATAGGGGCTACCGGCCGCCGACTCGGCGACCGTGCGCAGATCACCCTAGCTCAGGCGATCGACAATGCGATTCCGTCGAGGATGTCGTGTTCGCTGACGACGAGTTGGTCGATGCCCGCCTTCTTCTCGAATGCGTCGGCCAGTGCCAGGGTCACGATCGCGCCGCCGCCGATGACGTCGACCCGGCCCGGGTGCATCGGGCCGAGGGCGGCCCGCTCGGTGTGGGTCATGGCGATCAGCGAGTTGCAGACCTCGCGCAGCCGGGGCATCGGGATGCGGGACAGGTGCACCCGCTCGGCATCGTACTCGGGCAGTTCTTCGGCGAGCGCGGCGATGGTGGTCATCGTTCCGGCGACGCCCACCCAGGTGTGGGCCTGTTCGACGGGGACACGCGCGAACGCCTCGTCCAGGCGTTCCTGCGCGAACGCGCGGGCCTCCTCGACCTGTGCGGGTGTCGGCGGATCGTCGTGGAGGCAGCGCTCCGTGATGCGCACGCATCCGATGTCGGTGGAGAAGGCGGCGTGGACGCCGGATTCGTCGCCCAGGACCACTTCGGTGGAACCGCCGCCGAGGTCCACGACCACGAACGGTCCCTGCGACGGATCGAGCTCCCCGACCGCTCCGTTGAACGACAGCCGTGCTTCCTCGTCGCCGGTGATGACCTCGGCCCCGGCGCCGGGGATGACGGCGCCCAGCACCTCGCGGGTCATCGAGAAGAAGTCCTCCCGATTGGACGCGTCGCGGGTGGCGGACGTGGCGACCATGCGGACGGCGGTGGCCCCGGCGTCGGCGATCATGCCGGCGTACTCGCTCAACGCGACCCGGGTGCGTTCGATGGCCTCGGGCGCCAGGCGCCCGGTGGCGTCCACGCCCTGTCCCAGCCGGACGACGCGCATCTCGCGACATACGTCGTGCAGTGCGCCCTGGTCGTCGACGTCGGCGACGAGCAGGCGGATGGAGTTCGTGCCGCAGTCGACGGCGGCGACGCGGGTCACTGCTCGGGACTTTCGACGTCGTCGATGCCGGGCCAGTCCGCGGGGATCGCGGTGCCCCTCAGCTTTCCGCCTGCCGCGGACGCGGCGAGGGCCACCGATTCGTCGCCCAGCGGGTTGACGCCCGGTCCCTTCGCCAGCGAGTGGGCCATCAGCACGTGCAGGCATTTGACGCGCTCGGGCATTCCGCCGCCGGTGAAGTCCGTTCCGAGGGGCTCGATGGCGTCACGTTCGGCGAGATACGACTGGTGGGCGCGCAGGTACGCGGCCGCGAGTTCCGGGTCCTGCCCGAGACGCTCGGTCATCTCACGCATCACCCCCGCGGACTCCTGCCGGCTGGCCTCCGCGGTCAGTCGCGGATCGGTCAGGTAGTACAGCGTCGGGAACGGTGTTCCGTCCGGAAGTGTGGGCGCGGTCTTCACGACGCCGGGCGTGCCGTCGGGACTGCGGTACGCGATCTCGAGCACTCCACGCGGTTCGCGGCCCAGCTGGGCGGCGACGGCGTCGAGGTCTTCCTGCGGCACGGGATTGGACGGGTCGGACGAAGTGGTCACCCGGTGGGTTCTCCTGGTTCTGGCGGTACGGGCGGCGGCACCACAGGGGGCGCCGGAGCCGGTGCCGGCTGCACCTCGGGCGCGGCCGGCGGTTCTGAAATGGTCTTCCACAGGTCGGAGTACCAGGGGCCCGCCATCTCGGCGTCCTTCTCCTCCGGCTTCTCGGGTTCCTTGTAGTCGCCGGGCAGCTGCACCTGGAACGGGGTGTCGCCGGGCTTCACCCACCGGAGCCGGCCGCGTGCCTGCGCCTCGATGTAGGCGGGGTCGGAGTAGCGCTCCTCGAGTATCCGCAGTTCCTGCAGATCCTTCTCGAGCTGAACCTGTTCCGCCGCAACACGGTCCGCTTCCCCACGCTGGGTGAGGTAGTTGCGCAGCGGAACCGCGAGGGTGAGCGCGAGAAGCAGCACGACCATGACGAGGACGAGCGCCCGGCCCGTCGACAGTCCGAGGATCGTGTGCTCGGAGCGCATTGTGCGGGCGGCCCCGGCCGCGCCCACCCGTCTCGGGCGGGCGCGACCGGGAAGCACCTTGCCGGTGTCGGCGCCGTCGACGGCGTCCGGCTTGCCGTCAGCCTGCCCCGGCGTCGTCGACTTGGTGGTACGGGGACGCCGCGCTCCGCCCGGAGCGCCGTCCGCCCGGTTTCCGCGGACCCGCTCACCCCGCCCGGAGCCCCGGCCGCCCGGACTTGCTCCGGACGACCGCGGCCTGCCGCGCTGTGCCACCTACCCCAACACCCCTTACTCGACTGTCGAACGTCAGCCTTCGAACGCGAACCGCGGGAACGCGACCTCGCCGGCGTAGCGGGCGGCGTCGCCCAGGTTCTCCTCGATGCGCAGCAGCTGGTTGTACTTGGCGACGCGCTCACTGCGTGCGGGGGCACCGGTCTTGATCTGACCGCTGCCCACGGCGACCGCGAGGTCGGCGATGGTGGTGTCCTCGGTCTCACCGGACCGGTGGCTCATCATCGTCTTGTAGCCGTTGCGGTGCGCGAGGTCGACGGCGTCGAGGGTCTCGGTCAGCGTGCCGATCTGGTTGACCTTCACCAGCAAAGCGTTCGCGGCACCCTTGACGATGCCCTCTTCCAGACGCTCCGGGTTGGTGACGAACAGGTCGTCACCGACGAGCTGCACCTTGTTGCCGATCTGATCGGTCAGGGCGACCCAGCCGTCCCAGTCGTCCTCGTCCAGCGGGTCCTCGATGGACACGATCGGGTAGGCATCGACGAGCTCGGCGTAGAACGCCGACATCTCGGCCGCGGTCCGGTTGCTGCCCTCGAACTTGTAGCCGGTGCCGTCGGTGTAGAACTCGGTGGCGGCGACGTCGAGTGCGAGTGCCACGTCGGTGCCCAGGACCAGGCCCGTCTTACCGATGGCGACGCTGATCAGGTCCAGTGCTTCCTTGGTGCCCGCGACGTCGGGGGCGAAGCCGCCCTCGTCACCGAGACCGGTGGCCAGGCCCTTCTCCTTGAGCACCGACTTGAGGGCGTGGTACACCTCGGCGCCCCAGCGCAGCGACTCCTTGAACGTGGCGGCACCGATCGGGGCGACCATGAACTCCTGGACGTCGACACCGGTGTCGGCGTGCGCACCTCCGTTGAGGATGTTCATCATCGGAACGGGAAGGACGTGGGCGTTGGGGCCACCGACGTAACGGAAGAGATCCAGACCCGACGACTCGGCGGCCGCGCGGGCCACCGCCAGTGACGCACCCAGGAGCGCGTTGGCGCCCAGACGCGACTTGTCCGGGGTGCCGTCGGCGTCCAGCAGGGCCTGGTCGACGGTCCGCTGCTCGGTGGCGTCGATCCCGATGATGGCCGGAGCGATCTCGCTCAGGACGGCCTCGACGGCCTTCTCGACACCCTTGCCGCCATACCGGTCGCCGCCGTCACGCAATTCGACGGCCTCGTGCTCACCGGTCGATGCACCTGACGGGACCGCGGCGCGAGCGAAACTTCCGTCGTCGAGCAGCACCTCGACCTCCACCGTGGGGTTACCACGGGAATCGAGGATCTCACGGGCTCCGACCTGCTCAATGATGGACACTTGCTGATTCTCCTTATATGGGCTTCGCACTGTGCATCGACCGGTCCGATCGTGCCAGGGACACCAGATCGTGCCAGCACACAGCGTAACGGCACACCGAAACCGGCGCGGGATGGCGCGCCCCGCGGACGGCGAGCCGCCCGCACGACATCCATCGATGTGGCGCCGATCACGTCACAAAGGGGTGGTGGAAGGATTACGGGCGAACCCCGACCGAGTAGGCGGACGCCCGGTCGCGCACCAGCGTGAGGTACTCCCCCGACAGGTTGTAGGCCATCAGCGCCGACTGCCAGCCCTCCGCCGCGGTGAGGTCGCCGCCACGCTCGCACAGGTAGCGGGCGGCGGTCAGCGCCGCGTCGTCGATGTTGTCGGCGTCGGCCACGCCGTCACCGTTCGCGTCGACTCCCCACCGCTTCCACGTCTCGGGAATGAACTGCAGGGGACCCATCGCGCGGTCGTGCACGGGGTCACCGTCCATCGCCCCGCCGTCGGTGTCGGGGATTTCGGCGACACCAGGCCCCCCGTCGAGGGGGATACCCCGGATCTCGGGCGTCACCTGACCGGTGGGCCCGACCGCCGAACCGGCGTGGGTGCCGTGCCGGCTCTCCACACTCGCGATTCCGGCGAGGGTGGTCCACCCGATTCCGCATTCCGGCTTCGTCTCGGCCATCACCGTCGCCGCGTAGCCGTACGCCTCGAGCGCGGTACTCCCGACGCCGACCGAGTCGGCCAGCCCGGCAGACCATCCGTGCAGCTGATCCGCCGAACGCCCGGGTGCGTTGATGTCGATCGGCGGGGTCGCCGCGCCGGGCCCGGGTGGGATGCCTTCCGGAATCGCGATCCTCGGTTGCTGCTCCCGCGAGCACGCGCCGTAGGCGAGAACCACGACCACCGTCGCCGCGAGAAGAGCGAACAGCGGTCCGGGCCATCGGGAACGACGTTTCGGCCGCGCGGGATATCGGTTCACGTCTCCATCATCCACACGAAACTGGTCGATCCCAGCCACGCGGGACGGCCCCCGCACGGCGCCGGGCCGCGACGAGGCAACACAGCAAAGGTAAAGGGTTGTAAAAGTGCTGGTGAGGGCTTCTTCGGATAAGTAGGCGCGGTGTATGTTTTTCTTCAGGGCTAAGGTTCGCCTTGCCTACCGCAAGTTTGCCTACCCAACCTTGCGGACCACTCGACTCGACCCCGTCTCGCCCAGGAGTGTGCATGTCAGTCCTCGCCGCAGGGACCGCGCCGTCGATCGCCACACAGCTGTTCGGCAGTGGTTTGATCGGTCTGCGCGAGGGCCTCGAGGCTGGCATCGTCGTCATGATCCTTGCCGCGTTCCTCGTGAAAGCGGAGCGCAAGGACGCACTCAAGTGGGTCTGGCTCGGCGTCGGCATCGCCGTCGCGATGGTGGCCGCGATCTTTCTCGTCATCCACTACGGAACGTCCACCGTCACCGGACTCACCGCGGAGGTCATCGCCGGCGTCGCGTCCCTCGTCGCGGTCGCGATCGTCACCGTCATGGTGCTGTGGATGCGCAAGGCCGCGCGGACCATCTCCCACGACCTCAAGGCGGGCATGGAGAAAGCATTGGTCGCGGGGCCCATCGCGGTGCTCACCCTCGCGTTCTTCGCCGTCGGCCGGGAAGGCGTCGAGACGGCGCTCCTGATGGTCGGGTACGCCGAGAACACAGCGGGTAGCGCCTGGCCCCTAGTCGGCCTCCTGCTCGGTATCGTCGCCGCCGCGGCCCTCACGGTCCTGCTGTACTTCGGCGCCGTCCGGCTCGACTTCGCGAAATTCTTCAAATACACCGGCATCTTCCTGATCATCGTCGCCGCCGGAATCCTCGGGTACGGCATCCATGCCCTGCAGATCGGCGGAGTCCTGCCCGGCGGCTCGGCACTCGCCTTCGACATCTCGGACGGCTACGACGCGTCCAGCTGGTACGGCACCGTCCTGGCAGGCATCTTCAACTTCCGGCCCGACCCGACGGTCCTGCAGGCCGTCGCCTGGGTCGTGTACGTCGTCGTGGTCCTGTTCCTGTTCCTCCGGCCCGTCTCCGCACCCACACCGGCCCCCGCGGCACCCGAGCGCACCGCTTCCCCCACCCCCGACGAGACCGTTTCATGAAAGGCACCTTCCGCCCATGAAGACCAAGCGCCGAACCACCTTCGCCCTCGCCTCGGTCGCCGTACTGCCGCTGGCGCTCGCCGGCTGCACGGAGAAGTCGACCGCAAGCACCGACGACATCACCGTTACCGCGAGCGACGACACGTGTGACGTCAGCGCCGACTCCGGGACCACCGGGAACAGCACGTTCCAGGTCACGAACAACGGCACCAAGGTCACCGAGTTCTACGTATTCGCCGAGGGCGACCGGGCGATGGGCGAGGTCGAGAACATCGGTCCCGGCCTCACCCGCCAGCTCATCGTGTCGCTGCCCGACGCCGGCACCTACCAGCTCGCATGCAAGCCCGGCATGGTCGGCGACGGCATCCGCCAGGAGTTCACCGTCACCGGAGACTCGATGAGCGCCTCCGAGGAGAGCGGACAGCTCGCCGAGGCCGCCGACGGCTACCGCCGCTACATCCGCAGTCAGGTCGTGGCCCTGCAGGACACCACGCAGCAGTTCGTCGACGCCGTCAAGGCCGGCAACATCGATCAGGCCAAGGCACTCTTCCCCGTCTCCCGCACCTACTACGAGCGCATCGAGCCCGAGGCGGAGAGCTTCGGCGAACTCGACCCCAAGCTCGACCTGCGGGAGGCCGACCTCGAACCCGGGCAGGAATGGACGGGCTTCCACCGGCTCGAGAAGGATCTGTGGGTCACCGGTCCCCAGCCCGACACCAACGCGATCGCCGACCAACTCGTCGTCGACGTCCAGTACCTCGCCGACCAGGTGAACGCCGAGGACTACACGATCGATCCCACCAAGATCGCCGGCGACGCGCAGGGACTGCTCGACGAGATCTCGACGTCGAAGATCACCGGTGAGGAAGACATCTTCTCGCACACCGACCTGTGGGACTTCCAGGCCAACGTCGACGGCTCGCAGGCCGCGGTCGCCGCACTGCAGCCGATCATCGACGAACGCAATCCCGAACTGGCCGCGAACATCACCCAGCGTTTCGCGGACCTCGATGCCGAACTCGCTCAATACCGCCAGGGTGACGGGTTCGTCTTCTACGACACTGTCGACGAACAACAGCGCCAGGAACTGTCGCGCAAGATCGACGCCCTCTCGGCCGAGGTCAGCCAGGTTCAGGGCGTGGTAGCAGGCGCATGATCATGACTGATCCGACCGGAACACCCGACACGACCACCTCGGTGGACGAGCGCAGGGGAATGTCCCGACGACGTCTGTTCGGCGCCGTCGGGGCGGGAGCCGCCCTCGCCGGCGCCGGTGCACTGGTCGGGCGCGCCACCGCCGCCGAACCACCGTTCTCGCACGGCGACGTCGTCGCCTTCCGGGGCGAACACCAGGCGGGCATCGTGACGCCCGCGCAGGACCGGATGCACTTCGTGGCGTTCGACGTCACCACGAAGTCCCGTGAGGAACTCGAAGCACTGCTGAAGAAGTGGACCGTGATGGCCGAGCGGATGACCGCGGGCGAGGAGGCCACCCCGGACGGTGCCATCGGCGACGGAGCCTACGTTCCGCCCAGCGACACCGGGGAGGCGCTCGGCCTGCCGGCGTCCCAGCTGACGCTCACCATCGGGTTCGGACCCTCACTGTTCGACGACCGGTTCGGCTTCGCGTCCAAGAAGCCTGCCGCGCTCGTCGACCTTCCGCACTTCCGGGCGGACAACCTGGATCCGGCGCGCAGCGGCGGCGACATCGCGATCCAGGCGTGTGCCAACGACCCGCAGGTGGCCGTGCACGCCATCCGCAACCTGGCGCGCGTCGCGTTCGGGACGGCCTCCGTCCGGTGGTCGCAGCTGGGGTTCGGCCGCACCTCGTCGACGTCGACCACCCAGGACACGCCGCGAAACCTGTTCGGGTTCAAGGACGGAACGAACAACATCAAGGCCGAGGAACCCGGCGTCCTCGACCAGCACGTGTGGGTGGCGTCCGACGACGACCAGGCGTGGATGGGCGGCGGCGCGTACCTCGTGGCGCGGCGGATCCGCATGCTCATCGAGCAGTGGGATCGCACCGTGCTCGGCGAGCAGGAACGCGTGATCGGACGGTCCAAGGGCACCGGCGCCCCGCTGAGCGGCAAGGCGGAATTCGACGAACTCGACTTCGATTCCAAGAAGGGTCACGACCCCGTCATCGACGTCGACGCGCACGTGCGACTGGCATCCGCTCAGGAACTCGGCGGCATCCAGATCCTGCGTCGTGGATACAACTTCACCGACGGCTCCGACGGTTTCGGCCACCTCGACGCCGGACTCTTCTTCATCGCCTACTGCCGCAACCCACAGGAACAGTTCGTGCCGATGCAGCTCAACCTGTCCAGGAACGACGCGATGAACGAGTACATCCAGCACGTCGGTTCCGCCCTCTTCGCCTGCCCGCCCGGCCTCGCCGAGGGGCAGTACTGGGGTCAGGGCCTGTTCACGTAGAGCCTCCCGATCAACGCACCGGACAGTCGTATCGCATCAACGGTGCCGGCCGAGCAACCGAAGGTCGAGCTGGTCGGGAGGCAGCGGGCGGCCGTGGTAATGCCCCTGGGTGACGTCGCAGCCGTATCGACGCAGGGCCCTCAGGGTTTCCTCGTCTTCGACACCTTCGGCGACCAGAGACGCGCCCAGGCTGTGTGCGAGCTCCACGGTCGATCGCACAATCGCGACGGATCGAGGGTCGCTGGCGAGGCGGGCGACGAAGACCCGGTCGAGTTTCAGCTCATCGACGGCAAGGTCCTGCAGATAGGCAAGGGAGGACCACCCGGTGCCGTAGTCGTCGATCGACAATCCGATTCCGAGACCCTGCAGCGCCTCGACCACCCTTCTGGCGCGCATGTAGTCGGTCATCAGGACACTTTCGGTGATCTCGAGAATGAGTGCGTCGGCGGGTAGTCGAAAGTCCTTCAAGAGCCGGTCGATCTCGGCAACCAGGTCTGCGTCGAGCAGATTCGTGACCGAAAGGTTCACCGCGACGGTCAGCGATACCCCGCGATCGAGCCAGGTGCGCGCTTGACCCAGAGCAAGCTCCAGGACTCTCGTTGTCAGTGGCCGCATCAGGCCCGACTGTTCGGCATGAGGAAGGAATTGATCGGGCAGGAGTAGGCCGTGGCGAGGGTGTTCCCATCGAACGAGAGCCTCGACGCTGTGCACCTGCCCGTCGCACGCGCTGACCTTCGGTTGGTAATAGCACGTGAGCTCGTCGCCGGCGATCGCTGTGCGCAACTCCTCGATGGACTGCCTCTCCTCGATGCTGCGTTGGTACTCGGCGGCGTCGTACACCTCGAGCGCGCGACGGCCGCACTTGGCCCGATACATCGCCACTCCGGCGCGCTGAAGCAAGTCCTGGGGGTTGGCGCAATGTTGCGGGCAGAGGGCGATTCCGATGCTCGCCTCGACGTGAACGGTGATCTCATCGAGGTGGAACGGCTCGCGCAACGCTTCGAGGAGACGACCAGCCAGCGCACGGGCTTCCGTAAGGTCGATCCCGGACGGGAGTAGGACCGCGAACGCGTCTCCGCCGATCCGGGCCGGCAGATCACCCGGTCGCACCGACCGCGCCAGCCGGTCCGCGACCTGGCGCAGCAATTGATCGCCCACGTACCGTCCGAAAGAATCATTGATCTCCTTGAACCGGTCCAGATCCATCAGCAGCAAGCCGGGACCCGGGCGGTGGGGTTGCCCGGCCGGCTGCGCCACATGGTCGAAGTATTCGGCCGTCAACGCGGCCGTGATCGCCCGCCGGTTTGCCAGGTTCGTGAGGTCGTCGGTCCTCGCCTCGCGGTGGCTGTCGGCCAGGACGACCACTTCACGGAACGTCACCGCGAATCGGGCCGCGACCGCGACCAGGGTGAGCGCGGCGAGAACCACCGCGAGCCGCGACAGCCGCGCATCGTGGTCGAGCACCAGCAGGCCCACCGATGCAGCGGTGCACACCAGTGGGGGGACCCAGATAGCCAGTCCGGGAAGCTGATTGGATCGCCGTCGGCCGGGGGCCCGCCAACTGGCCAAGGCCACCAGCAGCACCGCGATGTGCGGGAGCGCATCGATCCACGTGCCCTCGACGTAGCCGTCAGCACTGCGGAACAGGTAAAAGGTGTCGGCCACCGCAAACAGCATGAACCCCGCAACCAGCAGCACCCACCGCTGCTCGGCACGCCAACCCAGCACCGCGAGCGCTCCGACCGCAAGCGCGAGGAGCAGCACGTCTCCCACCGGGTACGCCAGCCCGACGATCACCGCTGCGGGTGACCCGCTCGCCACCGACTCGATCGGACCGAATGCGAGGGCCGCCGCCAGAGCCGCGAGCGTCAACCCGGCGGTGACGGCATCCAACCAGATCTCCGCCGGTAGTCGCCGCGCTCGCGCACGGAGGAGCAACACCAGCCCGGTATAGACGAGTGGGTAGAACGCCAACTTCAGCGGATCGGCCACGGATGGGGACTGGCCCTCGGGCACCCACGACATCGCCACGACATCGCCCACGCACCAGCTCGTCAGCCCCAGCGCGATCAGCCACCACGCCTGGCGCTCGGCCGGCACCCACCACGCGCGAGCGGCGACCATGAAGGCGACCGAGAGCGTCAATCCGTCGTAGAGCGCCTCGCGCAGCACGATCCAGCCAGCCCGATCACCCACCGCGATCGAGATCGCGTACGAGACCGCACCGATCAGCAGAATCCCGAGCACCGCCATCACACCGCGCCGTGACCGACCTGGTGGCGACACCCAGCCCGTCCGAAACGGCCGTGTTCGGCTGTGTGCCGACGTCATTCCAGTTGCGGCACGCCGGCCCGAGAGAGGCTGCTCTGTTACGGGTTCCGCGGCTCGAGGCAGGTTCTCGATCTCCCCCGGCCCGGTGTCGACGGTGCGGGAGGTGGGATGGTCGACACAGGGCCGCCCGTCGAACTCGTCGAAGCCGGCCGCATTCGGCATGAAACTGCGAAGGCAGCCACCGCCGCCGCGTTTGGCCGCGTACATTGCCAAATCTGCCTGTTTGAGCAGGCTCTCGGTCGTCGCGTCGGGGACCTCGGATGCGGCAATGGTCAGCCCGATACTGGGACGGATGGAGAGCGCGACACCGTCGATGACGAACGGCGGGATGAAGGCCTCCAGCACCCGATCCGCAGCAGACAGGGCATCCTCGACGCTCCCTTCGACCAGGGCCGCGAACTCGTCACCTCCGAGCCGGGCTACGGTGTCGGTGCTCCGCACGCACCCGGTGAGCCGTTCGGCAACGCGGATCAACAGCTCGTCCCCTGCGGGATGGCCGAGGCTGTCGTTGACTGTCTTGAAATCATCGAGGTCCACACACAACACCACGATCGGTGACCGTTCCCGCCGTTGTCGCTGCACTGCCTGGTCGAGACGGTCGAGAAACAACGCACGGTTCGCCAGTCCGGTCAGTCGGTCGCGAAAGGCCTGTCGGGCCACGGTGAGCAACAACCGCCGGTTCTCGGCCAACACGATGAACTGCCGTGCCAGCAAGGCCGACACCAGGACCATGATCGCAGCGGGAATCGGGCCGGAACCCAGCCCGGGCAGCTCCCGCTGCAGGCCGACGGCAACGGCCAGCAACAACGGAACGTACGGCAACCACAATCGTGCCCGGGACGGAATCTGCACCGGGACCGGTTCGGGTGACGGTGTGCGGGTGCTCGACAGCGCCGCCAGCCCGATCGCGACGAAGGCGGCCACCCAGCCCAGGTCTGTCACACCGCCGTTGCGATAGGTGCCCAGCGCGGTCAGGTAGGAGACTGCGCTGGCAGACAATGCCATCAGGATGATCCCGATGCACAGCAATCCCAGGGTCAGGCGTTGCCCGGCCCGCGCTCGGGTCAGCACCACAATCGCCATCGTCGCAATCACCAGGTCCGCGACAGGATAGGCGAGGGACGACACGAGGCTTGCCGGTGTGTCGCTCCCCGCGTGGTACACGCTGCCGAGCACGCTCACCCACGACACCACGAACAGTGAACCGGCCACGATGATTCCGTCCAGAATCAGCCGGGTACGGGACTGTCCGCTGTCACCGGCCGGGAACAGCAACAACGCCGCGCATGCGCCGACCGGAAACAACAGATACGCCGCAGCCGCCGCGGAGGGGAACGGTATCTGATCACTTCCCTCGTTCACCACGTAGTAGCACCAGATGCCTTGACCGACCGACCAGGCCGCCAGCCCACCTGCCAACGCCGACCAGCTGTGGCGCACCGCGCCCCGCCCTACCCAGGCAGCCCAGGCGGCACACGCGGTGGCGAGCACGGCGAACACCAGCAAACTCACGTCGGCAATCACGATCGTCGTGAACGCTCCATCCCATCCCGACCACCAACCCATCGCGAACAGCAGCGATGGGACGATGAATGCGACGGCGATCGCACACAGACCGCCTCTCCACACGGCCTCGGCGCTCGACGACGTCCCCACCCGCTCGGCTGTCCGATGTCCCATCGTCACCACCCGAACTGCCGCCTGCTGTCAGTGAATTCTTGAATTCAAAGTATCCAGACGTCCATCTTTGCACGACGTGCATACTGAAATACAGTGCAGAATGATACCCATGGTATGTTTCCGTCGTCACCGTAAGGCAGACAGGCAAGCACGAACGTTCGACATCGCTTGCCCGATCCGCACCGCTACCGTGCGCGGATCGCGGTCAGCGGCCGAAAAGCTTCCGGATCACCCGAGCAAGCGGCCGCCGAAACCGCGGACAGTCGCACAGTGCACAGGACGTGCCCTCGCGGTAGTGCTCGTGAGCGGCGAATGGGTGGCCGCAGCGGCAGGTAAACCTCTCTCGAGGTTGCGCGGAACGGCCGCCCTCACGACGGCCAGTGACCCGCCCAGTCCGCCGCTCCGAGGGAGGCCTTCCCCTGTGCACGCGCCGCGTTCTCGGCTACCCGGATCCGGGTGATGAACGCGTGCGTCGCCGCCCGGAGTCTCGTCTCGGCCTCTGCCTCAGCTACCAGACCGGACTCGAGCTCGTCGGGCACGAGTTCGGACGGCAGGCCGGCCTTGCGCGCGCGGGCGATTACCTTCGCCGCGAGGGACGCTGCGGGCTGGCTCATCGCGACGCCGTCGAGGCAGGAACTCCGCGCCTTCTCCGCCGCCTTCCGGATCTCCCATGCCCGTTCCTGCTCCGCGATGTCGATCGGCCCGACGACGTCTTCCCCGAGGTGGGGGCTGCGGTGCACGAGCTTGGCCACCAGGGTCGCGGCTACGTCGTCCACGTCGAAATTGCCCGACGCCGACGCGATGCGCGAATGGAACAGGACCTGCAGCAGCAGGTCTCCGAGTTCTTCCCGGAGATCGCCGGGTTCGGACGACTCGATCGCGTCGAGCACCTCGTACGTCTCCTCGACGAGGTAGTGCGACAGGGTGCGGTGCGTCTGCGTCACTTCCCAGCCGCCGTAACTCCACAGTCGATCCATCACCTCGGCGGCCTCGACGAGGTTGTCGCCCGGGACCTTCGGTGCCGCGATGACCCGGGACCCCGACGCCACCCACTCGCGCACAGTGGGGTGGTCGGGATCGGTACTGACCAGGACGGCGGCCCCAGGTGCTTCGGTCAGCAACGTCCGCACGGCTTCGGGTACCTCGTCGGTGAACTCCACTCCGTCACCGACCACCCCGACGGCCTGCATCGGGAGCGTCGTGGGCCGCAACGGATCGAGCAGGACCACCGTCATCGGGTCAGGCCTCCATCACCACGGACCCGGCAGCCTTGCCGTCCAGCGCGAGCACGAAATCGGCAATGTACTGCAGCAACTCCACGTCCCGCACCCGCTCCGCGCCTATTCCGCCCGACCCTGCCCGGGGCAGCGGCAGCTGCACCATCCCGGTGGTGGCACGGTACTGCGCGCTCGGGTAGATCCGCTTGAGACGCAACTGCTTCGAGTCGGGCAGGGCCATCGGCGCGATCTTCAGCTGCGTCCCGACCACGGCGATTTCCTCGAGTCCGTACTCGCGGGCCAGCAGGCGCAGCTTGGCCACCGAAACCAGTCGGCGGACCTCCTCGGGGAGCGGTCCGTACCGGTCGACGAGTTCGTCGACCACGGCCGTGATGCCGTCGAGTTCGGTGGCCGCCGCGAGCTTGCGGTACCCCTCGAGCCGGAGACGGTCGCTGGTGACGTAATCGGGAGGGATGTGCGCGTCGACGGGCAGGTCGATACGGACCTCCTTCGGAGCGTCCTCCGTCGTGATCGGCTTGCCGTCGGCGGCCGCCCGGAACGCCTCGACCGCTTCCCCCACCAGCCGCACGTACAGGTCGAACCCGACACCCGCGACGTGACCGGACTGCTCGGCGCCCAGCACGTTTCCGGCGCCGCGGATCTCGAGGTCCTTCATCGCGACCGCCATGCCGGCACCGAGGTCGGAGTTCTGCGAAATGGTCGCGAGGCGGTCGTAGGCCGTCTCCGTGAGCGGCTTCTCCGGCGGGTACAGGAAGTACGCGTAGCCGCGTTCCCGGCTACGCCCGACGCGACCGCGCAACTGGTGCAGCTGCGACAGGCCGAGGGAATCGGCGCGTTCGACGATGAGCGTGTTGGCGTTGGAGATGTCGAGACCCGTCTCGATGATGGTGGTGCACACCAGCACGTCGTAGTCACGTTCCCAGAAGCCCTGCACGGTCCGCTCGAGCGTGTCCTCGTTCATCTGCCCGTGCGCCACCACGACCCGCGCCTCGGGGACGAGGTCGCGGATCCGCTGGGCCGACTTGTCGATCGAGCTGACCCGGTTGTGGACGTAGAACACCTGCCCGTCGCGGAGCAGTTCCCGTCGGATGGCCGCGGCCACCTGCTTGTCGGCGTACGCGCCGACATAGGTGAGGATGGGGTGCCGCTCCTCCGGCGGCGTGAGGATCGTGGACATCTCGCGGATGCCCGCCATGCTCATCTCCAGCGTTCGCGGGATCGGCGTGGCCGACATCGTGAGAACGTCCACGTGGGTGCGCAGCGCCTTGATGTGCTCCTTGTGTTCCACACCGAAGCGCTGTTCCTCGTCGACGATGACGAGGCCCAGGTCCTTCCACCGGATCCCGGTCTGCAGCAACCGGTGCGTGCCGACGACGACGTCGATCTCGCCGTCCGCCATGCCGGCGATGATCTCCTTGGAGTCCCCCGCATCCGTGAAGCGGGAGAGCCCGCGCACCGTCACCGGGAACGCCGCCATGCGCTCGGTGAACGTCTGCAGGTGCTGCTGAGCGAGCAGCGTCGTCGGCACCAGGACCGCCACCTGCTTGCCGTCCTGCACGGCCTTGAATGCCGCGCGCACCGCGATCTCGGTCTTGCCGTAGCCGACGTCGCCGATGACGACGCGGTCCATCGGGACCGCCTTCTCCATGTCGGCCTTGACCTCGCTGATGACCGTCAGCTGGTCGTGGGTCTCGGTGAACGCGAAGGCGTCCTCCATCTCCTTCTGCCACGGGGTGTCCGGGCCGAACGCGTGACCGGGTGCGGCCTGCCGCGCCGCATACAGCTGGACGAGTTCACCGGCGATCTCACGAACCGCCTTGCGCGCCTTGCGTTTGGTGTTGGCCCAGTCGGAACCGCCGAGCTTGCTCAGCGCGGGCAGCTCGCCGCCGACGTACCGCGACAGCTGGTCGAGCGACTCCATGGGAACGAACAGACGGTCGCCCGGGTGTCCGCGCTTGCTGGCGGCGTACTCGATCACGAGGTACTCGCGCCGCGCGCCGCCGATGGTGCGTTCGACCATCTCGACGAATCGTCCGATGCCGTGCTGGTCGTGCACCACCATGTCCCCGGCGGTCAGAGCGAGCGGGTCCACCTGGTTGCGGCGCTTCGCCGGCAGCCTCTTGCCGTCGCCGACCGCGGCCACCCGGTTGCCGGTGAGATCGGCCTCCGTGACGATGACGAGTCCGGCGGTGGAGGCGTCGCCGGGGAAGACCAGGCCGTCGTGGAGCGAACCGCGCAGCACCCCGACCTTGCCCCGCGGGGGCTCGGTACCGGGCGCGAGTTCCGCCGCGGGTACCTCGGCCTCGCGCAGACGCTCGAGCACGCGATGCGCTGTGCCGGCGCCCGCGACCACGATGACGGCCCGCCCGCCGGTGGTGACGTGGGCGCGCAGGCTCACGAACAGTTCCGACAGCAGGTCGTCGGAACCGCGGATCTGCGGTGCCGGCGTGACCGCCAGCTCCAGTTCCTCGCCGTTGCCGGACGCGAGCGGGCTCAGCGTCCACCACGGCAGACCCGTGGTCTCCGCGGATTCACGGACCTGGCTGAGCGAACGGTAGGCGGAGGCGCCGAGGTCGATGCCGTCGCCCTTCAGCACCGAGGTGTCGAGCGGGACGGCGCCGCCGATCGAGGCCGCCGTCCACGACGCCTCGAGGAACTCCTGACCGGTGCGCACCAGGTCGGTGGCGCGCGTCCGGATCTTCTCCGGATCGCACAGCAGCACGTGTGCGCTCTCGGGCAGCACGTCGGTGAGCAACTGGAGTTGCCCCGGCCGCAGTACGGGCAGCAGTGCCTCCATGCCCTCCACCGGGATGCCGGCCGACATCTTGTCGAGCATCTCGACGAGCGCGGCGTCGGCCTGGTTGTCGACCGCGAGCTGCGCGGCGCGGTCGCGGACGTCCTCGGTGAGCAGCAGTTCGCGGCACGGCGGGGCGATCACGGCGTCGATGTCGAGTTCGGGCAGCGACCTCTGATCCGCGACGGAGAACGCGCGCAACTCGGTGACCTCGTCGCCCCAGAATTCGACGCGCACGGGATGATCCGCGGTGGGTGAGAACAGGTCCAGGATGCCGCCGCGGACGGCGAACTCGCCGCGCTTGCCCACCATGTCGACGCGCGTGTACGCCATTTCGACGAGCCGCTGGATCAGCCCGTCGAAGTCGTGCTCGACACCCACGCGCAGCGTGACGGGTTCGATCTCACCGAGACCGGGGGCCATGGGTTGCACCAGCGAACGGACGGTGGTGACGATGACCTGGAGCGGGGCCCCGTACGAGCGGTCGTCCGGGCGCGCGAGTCTGCGGAGCACCTCCACGCGGCGACCGACCGTGTCGGCGCTCGGCGACAGCCGTTCGTGCGGCAGCGTCTCCCACGACGGGAACTGCGCCACGGCGTCGCCGATCATCTCCTGCAGTTCGGCGGTGAGGTCGTCGGCCTCGCGACCGGTCGCGGTGACCAGCAGCAGATGGGTGCGCTCGGCGAGAGCCGCGGCCACGAACGGCCGGGCGGGTGCGGGCGCGACGATGTCGAGGTGATGCCGCCCGAGCGCCTCGGTCACCTGCGCGATGACGGCGTCGCCCAGCGCGATCTTCGCCAGACCGGCGAGCGGGGTGTCGGACGAGGGCTCGGCAGCGATGAGCGGGGAAGACAACGACGCACTCCTGAGCAGTGATGACGAACTGCCGGCGAACAGCTCGGGCCGGGACGAGCGGCCAGTTGCGGACTGAGCCAGCCTAGTCGATATCGCACACGGACGGACCGGGGTCCGTATCAGGTGCAGACCTGCACGACCGGTGCGACGGCCACCGAGTTCAGCGCCCGCACGTGCCCGGTCACCACGTCCGCTGTCCCGGTCCTGCGCACCGGCACGATCCGTGCTCCGCCGGGCGGCAGGTGGAACCAGGAGTCCGCCGGTTCGAAGCCGCGGAGTTCGAGGTGGACGTACTGGGCAGCGCCGTCGGTTCCGACGTCGACGACCCAGTCTCCAGGCGCCGCCTGCCGCGCCACCGCCGTCAGGCCGACGGTGCGTTCGAGGGCCCGTGCAGGTCCGCCGACGAGGTGCACGGACTCGGCGACGACACCGCCCTCGCTCGACAGGGTGACGGTCACGCTCTCGTAGCTGCGGGGGCCGAAGCGGTGGACGTGTGTCGCGTCGGTGAAACGCCCGAGCACCGTATCGAGCGACCACCGGCGGGCCGCGTGCCCGGCGAGGGTCACCGGTTCGGTGACGTCGAACGCCCGGGAACCCGTGCGGGTGTGCACTTTGCACCCGCAACTCCCCCACGACCGTGTGGTCGGAGTCGTTGACCGCGTCGATCCGCAGTCCGTCCAGTCCGTCCTCGGCGAGGAGGACGGCGACCGGCAGCGACATCCGCCGCATCACGAACCACAGCGCCTTCGGCCTGCCGTCGGAGTCGAGCAGCCCCCACCCGGCGCCGGGTTCGAGGTCGCGGAGTGCGAGCACCAGGGCGCCGTCGCATCCCGAATCGGGCCGTCGCCAGTAACCGAGAGTTGCCGCGAACACCTCGCAGACGGCGGCCCGACCAAGGGGCGAGGTACCGCTCGGGGTCGCTCCAGCGGACCGTCGACGGTTCCTCGCCGAACAGCGTCCGCACGTAGTGATCGCGGACGTCCTCGAAGTCCCAGGACGCCCCGTTGTCCCGCGGCACGGCCGCCTTCCACCGTGGATGGTGGCCGGCCGCCGCGAGGCTGCCGAGCTCGGCCTGCGCCGGACCTAAACATACCCCGAGTCTGTAACGCTGTCTTGTCGGAACGCCGACTACAAGTCCCGAAAGGACGACCGCCCTCCACATCCCCGCGACCCGATGGCCGACTCGGAGTCGACGCACCCTCAGTAGGCGCCGCTCGGCCGAAGCACTGCGCGAGTCGTCTTCCACAGGATCAGCAAATCCAGCGTGGGGCTCCAGTTCTCGACGTAATGCAAGTCGGCACGCACCGACTCCTCCCAGCTGAGGTTGCTCCGGCCACTCACCTGCCACAGACCCGTGAGTCCCGGTTTGACGAACAGCCGACGCCGCGCACCGTCGTCGCCGTATCGCGCCACCTCGCACTCCAGCGGTGGACGTGGGCCCACCAAGGACATGCTGCCCGTCACGACATTGAACAACTGCGGCAACTCGTCGAGTGAGTAGCGGCGAATGAACTTGCCGACACGTGTGACCCGGGGATCGTCGTGAATCTTGAACATCACGCCGGCGCCCTCGTCGAACGCCGCGAGCTCACGGATTCGCCCTTCGGCACCCACCACCATGCTGCGGAACTTGTACATCGTGAACAGCGCGCCGTCCCGCCCCACGCGGGTCTGTTTGAACAACGCCGGACCACGACTGCTGGCGCGAATTGCACAGGCGATCATCAGAAGAACCGGAGCGATGCCGATGACGAGAACGAGAGCGAAGATCCGATCGAGAACATTCTTGATGACCCATGCCGGGCCCGAATACGTCGGCGCGCTCAACTGCATCAACGGAACTCCCGCGACAGGCGCTATATGCAGGCGCGGACCGACCACATCCATGAGCACGGGCGCGATCAGAAGGTCGGTTCCGGTGCCCTCGAGTTCCCAGCTGAGCCGCTCGGTTCGAGTGGGGGTCCAGCCGCTCGAGGGGAGAACCGCAATCGCCTGGAAGGAATGCAGCCTCGCGATTCCGACGATGTCCTTCTCCGTCCCGATCACCGGAATGCCCTCGATTGCAAGCGGAAGCTCTTCACCCGGTCTCACATCGGCCAGGCAGATAGCGTCGACGCGCCACCCGGCCTGTGAGATATCAGGCGTTCGTTTGATCAATTCGAGCACTTCCGCGACGTCGCCGGCCACGAGGACGGAGCGCAGATTGCCCCCCGATCTCCGGCGTCTGCGCAGTTCCAGCCTCAGCACATAGCGTCCGAGCACCGAGAGTGCGGCCGCGAGCGGAAGAGCGCCGAACACCCACGAGTGCCCGTTCGAGGTGCCGAGGGCATACCCGGCAACAGCCATCACTGCGATGGCCCAGACATACGCTCGTCCGACCCTGTGCACTTCCTCGGCACCGCTGCCGAGAACGCGTGGATCCCATGCATGCGCCAGAGCCAGGGAGAGCATCGAGAGAACGAGAACCGCGACCGCAACTGCGAGCCCCCCCTGCCACGCCCCAACAGACCCGAGAGAGAGGTGGCGATAGGCGACGGTGACGAAGAGGTCCGCAGCCAAGACGCAGAGGAGATCGCTGCAGAACGCAGCGCGAAAGTACGAACGCTCCCAGTCCGGTCGTCGAGGCGGAGGCTCGGGCACGGCACGGCCGGGGATCGTCGGTACTCCCGCCCCCGTTCGGACACGTGCACATTCGGATCTAATGAGGAGCTGGGTCCTCTCGGACACACTCAGCGCTTCGACATCGCTTCCACATTCGCACATTGGCCAAACCCATGCTCGGAACCCACCCGCCGCGGCGTCGATCCGATCGAGCCCCGGAACTGATTACTAAAAACATACTCCGAGTCTGTTATGGCCGCAATCAAATGACTTGCATTATTTTAAACGAATTAAACCAAACTTTCGGTATAGTTAATGCGGCACGGGCTACCTACAGCCCGACCTCGATCGCTCCCGCGACCAGCAACTTGCCGATCTTCTCCGCCGAGACCGGGCGGCTGAACAAGAAGCCCTGCGCCCGATGGCAACCCATGTCGAGAAGTTGCCGGGCCGACTCGACGTTCTCGACGCCCTCCGCGACCAGCTCCAGGCCGAACGATTCGGCAAGGCCGATGATGGACTTCACGATCGCCCGGTCCCCCGCATTGCTGTCGAGGTTCATCACGAAGCCCTTGTCGATCTTCAGCGTCCCGACCGGCAGCGCCTTGAGGTGGCTGAGGGAGCTGTACCCGGTGCCGAAGTCGTCGATCGCGACCTCGACATCCATCGCGTGCAGCCCTTCGAGCGCCTCACGCGTCCAGGTCAGGTCACTGAGCACAGCGTTCTCGGTGATCTCCAGGCACAGCGCGCCCTTCCGAAGGTCGAATTCCGTCAACGCATTCGCGACGACGTCGAGAAAATCCAGACCGGCCAACTGCCCCGGCGAGACGTTGACGCGGAGATCCAGATCCAGTTCGGGAACCTGCGACCGCCAGTCGGCCCACTGGCGACAGGCCTTCCGGATCACCCAGCGCCCGAGCTCCCCCGCCACATTCGTCGCCTCGGCGACGTCGATGAACGACGCCGGCTGCAGCAAACCGAGCAGCGGGTGATTCCACCGCACCAGAGCCTCCACCCCGATGATGCGGCCGGTCCGCAGGTCGACCTCGGGCTGGTACTCGAGGAACAGCGACTCGTCCGCGATGGCCGCACGCAGACTGAGCTCGATCATGTTGCGTTTCTCGCTCTCCTCCTGCATCTCGTCCGTGAAGACGCTGATCGCGTTACCGCCCTTGGTCTTCGCGACCATGACGGCCTGGTCCGCCTGGCTGAGAAGTGAACTTGTGGTGGCCTTACCTGGATATCCCGCCGCGACACCGATGCTGACACTGCGACTGACGACCTCGCGGCCGAGACGCACCCGCTCGGTCACTACGTCGCGGATGCGCTGCGCCCGCGCCTCCGCCTCCTGCAAACCGACCGATCCGCCAAGCACGAGCACGAATTCGTCGCCGCCCAGCCTGGAGACGAGGTCGTCGGCCTCGCTGCTCGATCTGAGCCGGTCCGCGATCGTGGAGATGAACCCGTCGCCGGCTCCGTGACCGAAGAAGTCGTTGAGAGGCTTCAGCCGGTCCAGGTCGAGGAACAGGATGGCGACCGGCCCGGGTTCGGACTCGGCGAGGCGAGTGTCCAGGTGGTGGTAGAGCGCGCGCCGGTTACTGAGTCCGGTGAGGGAATCGTGGTCGGCCGAGTAGCGCAACTGCTCTTCGACGACGATGCGTGCCTGGACCTGGGCGAGCAACGCGGCGATGGCCTTGAGGACGTCGAGCTCTGGCGGCGTCCAGTCGCGGTCGCCGAACTTGATGAATCCGAGCGTGCCCGTCGTCGTCTCACCGGACAGCAGCGGAACGGCCGCGAGCGACACCTGTGGCACTCCGGACGCCTCGCGGACCCGCTCGTTGTAATCCGGACCGGACACCTCCGGCCGGAAGATGGCCACTTCCTTCTGGTGCTCGATCTGGGCGAACGTCGAGTCGGCGTCCTTGAAATAGACGACGCCGAGCGGGTCGGGGTCGGGGATGAAGGGCCGGAGTGGGTATTCCGCGATCAGGACCGTCGCGGCGATGTCGTGGTCGGTGAACCGGAGGAAGCTGGTGTCGACCTCGAAATGCTCCACAAGATCCTGCAACACGCGGGTGGCCACGGGCTTGAACGAGACCGCATCGACAGGCGTGAGCCGGGACGCCACGGTTGTCACCAGGGTCTCGAGCTTCTCGGTTTGCTTCTCGGTGTTCACGGGCCCTCCTGTCCTTACGATATCCGCCTGCGAACCCGATCGGCGAGGCGCTCGCTCCGAACCGAGGGGCCCGGCGCATGGCTGAGCCGTAACACCAGGGCGAGCGCTTCACCTCCCTTCGCTCCGACGACGTCGAACAGTTCCTTCCGCAGCCTCTCCAATGGGGCCGCATACCGTGGTGAGAGTTGTTCGAGTTCCGCGCTTTCCACCCCGTAGAGAAATACCGGTGAAATCGGCTGGACGGCGAGCCCGAGCGCCTGCGCGCAGATCCATACGCATTCGGTAGCTTGGCCGCCGCGCACATAGTCCCGCAGGGTGCTACCCGGGATCGCGACGGCGGCGATCGCCGAGCTCGACACAACGCGGTCCGCAGTGGACTTGCCCAGCGCCTGGCCCGCGTCCTGTGCGCCCAACCGTTCCATGACGTCGGGTCTCCGCAACAGCGCAAGGGTCGACAGTTCCGCCGAGTCGAGTTCCAGTGCGCGAACGTCGATGCCGGTCTCGACCGAATCAAGGAGCGGCCACCGCAACTCGCCGATCATTTCGCGATGCAGGGTAGGAGTGAGGAATCGGATGCGATCCGACTCCGCCAGAATGGCGCCGATCGTCGCGATGTCGTCCCGGTCGGTCACCAGGCAGAGGCGTGCACCCTCGCGAGATGCAGCATCCGAGAGAAGCCCTACCTGCCTGTCGTCCAACGGCCGGGGCACGCCCGGCCGGCGGTTGGTGGTCCGGTCGAGCATGTGCTCGTAGCGGTCGGTGAGTTCACGGTCGTTTCCGCTGCCGAACGTCATCGTGGCGACGGGAAGTCCCAGATCCCCGTCGCGGACTGTCACGGCGCCGAGCAGTCCGGCGGCCGACGCGGCGATCCGGGCGTTGTGCAGGGCGGCCCCGACCGCGACATAACTGCCCCGGTACCCGACGTCCATGGCCGTCGAGTGCTCCGGGGCCAGGGAGATGGTCAGCCCGTCGTCGTCCGCCGCGATCGTCCACGGCTGGACGTTGCCGCCGGACGGCGCGCGGGCCGCCGCATGCACGACGGCGTCGACGGCGTCGCGCGAGACCGCGGCAGCCGCCTCGCGATCCGCGGGCTCCTTCGGCAGGTCGTGCGGTCTGGGCGGATCGGTGAGGGCATCGAGATGCCCGTCCAGATCCATGCGACACCGACCCGACGCGAGCGGCTGTCCGAGCACGATGCGCCGCACCGCCGCCGCGACCTCCGCCCCGCCGAGCAACACCTCGCCCCCGAGCTGCGGCCAGGTCGAGATGGTCTCGTCCACCTCCACCAGCGAGGCCGCCATCGTCGCCGACAACTGTGTGGCGTCGAGAATCCGAAGGACGAGCGGAATCTTGTCCCGCGCGCCGAGACCGGCGAGTGACTCCACGTCGACGTCGCCGATCACTCCGTGGAAGATTGGGCGATCCGGTTCGAGGTCGAACCGCTCGACGTCCAGCAGGCCCCTGTCGCTGGTGGCCATCAGCACCGGCAGACCCCGGCGACGGGCCTCCCTCCGCAGGGACACCTTGACGTCCAGCGAGTCGCACTCGTCGATCACCACGTCCGTGCCGTCCAGAAATTCGGCCACCGACTCGACGTCGAGACCGTCCTCCCATAACGTCACAGTGACGTAGGGGTCGATCTCCGCGATACGGCGGGCGGCGACCACTGCCTTGTTCACGCCGAGGTCCAGAACGGTGCCGGGAACCCGGTTCAGGTTGGACAGTTCGAGGGTGTCGAAGTCCGCGAGCCGCAGGCCGCCGCATGCCCCTTCCAGGGTGAGGGCCAGCGCAACCGCGTGGCCGACGCTCAGCCCGACGATCCCGACGGTCACGTCGCGAAGTCGTTCCTGCTCCGGTGCGGTGACTTTGTTTCGATTACGGTCCAGCCGCAGCAACCGGAACGCTGCGGGGCCGAGCAACCGCACCGCGGTGCGTCGCCACGAGTAGTACGCCCACACCGGCGTCTCGTCCAGCACATCGGGATCGGGCGCGGGAACAAGAGTGCGGAGCGTGTCCCTCTGCTGTTCGAGTCGATCGACGAAGACCACCGCGGGGTCGCGGCGGAGACGGTCGAGTACCGCCGCGTCCCCGGAGTGGCCCTCGTCGAACAGCAGTGCGGTGTAGTCACCGCGGGATTCGTTCACGAGACGCTCCGCATCGGCCGGACGACGTTTCCTCCCGTCCCCGTCGCGGTGTCCGCCGACGGCGTCGAGCGGGACGTCGTGAGTAACAGTTGGGCCAACTGCATGGATTCGGCGCGGCCCCTGCGCCTACTCCGATCCCACCACATCAGCCGCGTCTCGTAGCGGTCATCGGGGTAAGGCACAGGAGCAATATGGCCGGCCACCACCCCGCCGGAGGACCGCCACGTGTCCAGAACGTGGGCCGCCGCGGTTGCGAGCATGAACTGGACGTCGAGCAGATCCATCGAATAGGTGGCGAATCGGCCCAGTGCGCCGACGAGTTCACCCCGCCGGCCGGCGCTGTCCGACACCCACGCGCCCTTCGCCTCCAACACGCCGAACGGCAACCGGTCCTCGATCATCCGGCGGACGGCGGGAGCTCCGGGATGGGTGCCCCATTCCGTGATCGCATGCGCCTGATCTGCGGAAAGATAGGGCCCCTGGATTCGGACGCCCGCCGCGACGGAGCCCTGCGGCTCGATCGCGACAACGAACATTGCAGTGGTGTCGCCGTCCTGTATCCGGCGGTATTCGAGGGCCTTCTCGGCGCCGTACTTGCGATAGCCGGTCACGGCACCCTCGAGATATGCTTCCCACAGCGCCGGCTCGTCGGAGGGCCGGGCCACGACGAAGCGACACTCCGACCGGGGATCCCAGACACTCAGAGTTCGGTCGAGTATGGTCTCGGTCGACCGTACGTCGGTCTGCGGACGCGTCAGCTGTTCAACAGGCATTGGCTTTCCCATCGGAGTTGGTGCGGCAATTCCGGGGACTCACGGGTTACGTTAAGACCCCAAGAACTGGACACACGAACACCCGGTCACAGCCCCGCGGCTACTCATTTTCCGCGTTTACTCCGGATTTGTCACCTGTGGTGCCGAAAATAGGCACTAAAACAAACTTCAGGTCGGTATTCAACGCGCCTGAATTACGTCAGGGAAATGAACAACTCGACGTTGTTCGGAGGACGGAAGACCTCTACCTCTTCCGCGTAAGCGCGCTCGATGCGCCCCTCCTTCTCGGCCACCTCGGCCTGGATCCACACATCTTCGATGGGGTCGGACGTCCGCCCGTCTGGTGTGAACTTCGCGAAATAACCGGCCGGGACGCGCACCAGCACGTCGCCGATCTCGAGGTGGTCGAGGTCGATGCAGCGATACCCGATCACGGCCGTCCATCCCAGCTCCGGGACCGCGACGTAGACGGTGGTGAGTTCCTCGACGCCGCGCAGCTGGACGCGCTCGCGGGTGAACTTCAACAGGTCGGTCGCATGCGCCGACGAACCCAACTCCATGCGCGGGAGAACGAGGCCACCGAAATCAGTCGACTCACGCTTGACAATTTCGAAACTCATTGCTGCCCCTGCCTGGTGGCGGGTGGCACTATCGCCACATAGAGATCGATCCCGAAAGCATGCGGGTAGAACTCGAAATCGCCGGTGAAGGACCGTTGAATTTGCTGTGACTCCTCCGCGTCTCGAATCTGCCCCCAGAGGGCGTCGAAGAGATCAGGGAATGTGCCGACCGAGGAGAACTTCGCATAGGTGCCCGCAGGAATCCGCGATACCAGGTGCCCGCGCCCTACCTGATCTATCGAGGAGCACTCGTACCCCACGATTTGCGTGTAATACGAATTGATCTCGGGAGCGTGGTCAACGTAGGCAGAGGCCAACGGGCGATCCACATTCTGCGCGAGGAGGGTGGACCACGTCTTCTCGAGAGCCTTGTCGCGCGCTTCCCCCAGCGCCCGCTTGGGGCTGCGCACAGCCAGTCCAGCGACTAACGTCTCTTCACGTTCGACAATGACGAACGGCACCGGGCACCCCTCCGATGTCATCGGACCTTATGGCCTACAACGACAATTTATGTTCGGCCTCCTGCTTTTTGGAGGTCGAATTTTCACAATACATCGTCGGGTATCCACCGTCTGCGTCATTGGTCCCCGAAGCCGCCAGCCTCCTGTTCGCGGCCACAAATTACTCCACTGTCTGGACTAATTCGATAAATTTCGAAAATGGTTTTGCACGCCCCTAACATACCCAAAGTTGGTTTTGAGCCTTGAACGGTGACATGAAGTGTGGTTTATTGAGTGGATCGACGACCCGTGGTGTGACATACCTGACAGGAACGTCATGACCTCCCCGGGGTGAAGGGAGACTGCAGTGCGCTGCCGACTGTGCGACTCCGACCGGATGCGGAGCATCCTGGACCTGGGCGCGACCCCGCCTTGTGAACTCTTCCTGACCGAAGCCGCGTTGGACACTGCGGAAGTAACCTATCCACTGCACCTGCGGCTGTGCGAAGACTGTTTGCTCCTGCAGATTCCTGCACTGATCACGCCGGAAGACACCTTCACCGACTACGCCTACTATTCCTCCTTCTCGGACTCCTGGGTCGAGCACGCGCGGAGGTTCGTCGCCTCGGCCGCGGACAGACTCGGCCTCGACGACACTTCGTCGGTCGTGGAGGTGGCGAGCAACGACGGCTACCTGCTGCAACACTGCGTCGCCGCCGGAATCCGCTGTCTCGGAATCGAACCGTCGCACAACGTCGGTGCGGCTGCGCGTGAGCGCGGGGTTCCCACTCTCACCGCGTTCCTGGACGAGGACCTCGCCGCCCGTGTTCGAGCGGAGCACGGCCCCGCGGAACTCGTGGTCGCGAACAACGTCTACGCGCACGTCCCGGACCTTCTCGGATTCACTCGCTCTCTCCGCACCCTCGTCGCAGACGACGGCTGGCTGAGCATCGAGGTTCACCACGCCTTGAATCTGGTCCACCTCGCGCAGTTCGACACGATTTATCACGAGCACTTCCAGTACTACACCGTGCTGTCCGCGACCCGCGCGCTCGCGACGGCGGGCCTCACCGTCGTCGATGTGGAACTGCTGGATACACACGGGGGATCGATACGGATCTGGGCGCGTCCCAGCGCCGTCGGCCGGGAGCCGACTCGCCGCGTCGCCGAGGTGCTGCACCGGGAGAAGACGGCCGGCCTGCACGACGTAGACGGCTACCTCGGACTCGAGCCTCGGGTGAGGGCTGTACGACAGCAGTTGCTCGGGTTCCTCCTGGACTGCCGGACCGAGAACCGGACGGTCGTCGGCTACGGCGCTCCGGGTAAGGGGAACACGCTGTTGAACTACTGCGGAATTCGTCCGGACCTACTCGAATATACGGTCGATCGGAATCCCTACAAGCACGGTCGTTTCACGCCCGGCACCCGGATTCCGATCCTCGACCCGAAGCAGATCGAGAAGGATCGCCCGGACGTCGTCCTCGCGTTGCCCTGGAATCTCGAGGCAGAACTGACCGAACAACTGCGATACATCACAGAGTGGGGCGGGGAACTGGTCTTTCCACTCCCCTCCCTACACAGCGCTGGTTTCCAGCCGGACCTCGTGTCAAGGAGGCTCACGACATGAAAGTTGTCCTGTTCTGCGGCGGTTACGGCATGCGCATGCGAAACGACCGCAGCGACGCAATCCCCAAGCCGATGCAGATGGTCGGCCCCCGGCCCCTGCTGTGGCACGTGATGCACTACTACGCCCACTTCGGGCACAAGGAGTTCATCCTCTGCCTCGGGTACGGCGCCGAGGCAATCAAAGAGTTCTTCCTCGACTACCGCGAAGCGGAGTCCAACGACTTCATCCTTCACGCTAACAAGATCGAGCTTCTGCATTCCGACATCAGCGACTGGTCCATCACGTTCGTCGACACGGGTCTGGAATCGGCGATCGGTGAACGACTGCGCCGCGTGCGAAGGCACCTCGACGGCGACGAATACTTTCTCGCGAACTACGCAGACGTCCTGACCGACGCTCCCCTCGACGACGTGGTCGCGAAGTTCCACGAATCCGGTGCCGCGGCGTCGATGCTCGTCGTTCCGCCGCAGTCCTCGTTCCACTGCGTGAACGTGGCCGATAACGGCGAGGTCAAGGAGATCATACCGGTCGGTCGGCTACCGATCTGGGAGAACGGTGGCTACTTCGTCCTCAGCCACGAGATCTTCGACCTTCTCCCACCGGGCGGCGATCTGGTAGCGGATGTCTGCGAAACCCTGGCGGGCGAGGGCCGCCTGTTCGGATACCGGCACGAGGGCTTCTGGAAGCCTGCCGACACCTTCAAGGAGCGGGCCGAACTCGACGCGAATTACGCAAAGGGCATCCATCCGTGGATGGTGTGGGATCAACCGCAGGCGGTGTCATAGGTCATGCTCGACCTCCATACCCCGCAGGTCGCCGAGATCGCCGTCCTCGGCGCACACTGTGACGACATCGCGATCGGCGTCGGCGGGACGCTGCTGACTCTGTCGTCCACTTCGCCAGGACTCCGAGTGCGTGCCCTGGTGTTGTCGGGCAACGACTCCAGGCGAGAGATCGAGGAACGGCACGCGCTCACCGCACTGTGCCCCGGTGCCGACCTCGAACTCGACGTCCTCGACGTTCCTGACGGGCACGCGCCCGGATACTGGGAGCCGATCAAGACTGCACTCGAGGGATTCCGGCGACGATGTGAGCCCGACATCGTGTTCGCTCCACACCGCGGGGATGCCCACCAGGATCACCGGCTACTGGCCGAACTCGTACCGACAGTGTTTCGGGACCATCTCGTGCTGGGCTATGAGATCCTCAAATGGGAGACCGACACCCCCCACCCCACCGTCTTCCATCCTCTGATACGAGCGGTCGCGGAGGAAAAGGTCCGGGTTCTGTTGAAGCACTACCCGTCCCAGATCGACCGCGATTGGTTCGACGAAGAAGCGTTCCTCGGCGTCACCCGGCTGCGGGGTGTGCAGTGTCGGCGGCTGCACGCCGAGGCCTTCGTTCTCGAGAAGGCGAACATACGATTCGGAAGGACCTGACATGCGAGTGCTCCTCACCGGACACCGTGGCTACCTGGGCTCGGTCATGGCTCCGTGTCTGCTCGCCGCTGGCCACGACGTCGTCGGCCTCGACTCGGGACTGTTCGCCGGCTGCATCCTCGGACCCGACAGTGCCGAGGTTCCGTCGATTCACGCAGACATCCGCGATGTGACGGCGTCACATCTCGTCGGCTTCGACGCGGTGATCCATCTTGCCGCGCTGTCGAACGATCCACTGGGTTCACTGGCCCCCGAGATCACCTTCGACATCAACCATCACGCGTCGTTGCACCTCGCCCGGCTCGCGAAAGATGCTGGTGTGCAACGCTTCCTGTATGCATCGACATGCTCGGTGTACGGCTCGGCGGGCGAGGATCTGGTGACCGAATCGGCACCCCTCCGCCCTCTCACCCCGTACGCGGAGAGCAAGGTGCGCGTAGAGGAGGACGTGACCGCCATCGCCGACTCGGGGTTCTCGCCGGTTTTTCTGCGAAACGCGACCGCGTTCGGGTTCTCGCCATGTCTGCGCGCCGACATCGTCCTCAACAATCTCGTCGGCGTCGCGATGCTGACCGGCACCGTGCGTGTGTTGTCGGACGGCACGCCGTGGCGCCCACTGGTGCACGCCCGCGACATCGCAGCTGCATTCTGCGCCGCACTCGTCGCGCCCGTGGACGCGATTCACTGCCGCGCCTACAACGTGGGGACCGAGGACAACAACGTCACCGTGGCGCAGATCGCGGAAGCCGCGGCCACGGCAGTGCCGAACTCGACCGTCGACGTCACCGGTGAGACAGGACCGGATCCGCGGTCGTATCGCGTCGACTTCAGCGCGATCCGGACGGCATTCGAGGGATACACCCCGCAGTGGACCGTCGTCGCGGGCGCGGTCGAACTGTACGAGAACTACGTCCGCTGGGGGCTCACGGAAGAGCTCTTCACTACGCGCTTCACCCGCCTGGCCCACCTGCGGACGCTGCAAACCGCGGGTCTGCTCGACGCGTCGCTCCGATTCCAGCGGGTCGGTGCGGGCCGTGACTGACGACGGTCGTGCGCGCGCCTCAGAGCGACTTCATCAGACTTGCCCAGCTCGCGGCAGCTGCGTCCCGCGCGCTCACCGACGACACCGGGAGCGGCCAGGCGATGGCGAGGTCAGGGTCGTCGTAGGCCACCGCCACGTCTTCTGCCGGGTCGTGCTCCCTGTCGATGCGATAACAGACATCGGCGCAGTCGGTGAGGGCCTGGAACCCGTGCAACAATCCGGGTGGCACGAACAGATGCGCGAACGTGTCATCGTCGAGGGTGAACGCCTGCGTGCGTCCGAAAGTCGGCGACGTCCGCCGTACGTCCACGAGCACGTCGTAGATCGCTCCGTGCGCGCAGCGCACGAGCTTGGCTTCGCCTTCCCCCGATCTGCAGTGCATGCCGCGGATCACGCCGCGCACCGATCGCGACTGGGAGTCCTGCACGAAGTCCGCGGCGCGGACCGGTCGGCGCGAGGACGCTCGGCGCGCGACGGCGTCGTCGAATATGTGTGCGTCGAACGTCCGCGTGAAGAGTCCCCGCTCGTCCCGAAACGGCTCGGGAGTGAAGAGCAGGACATCCTCGAGTTCCGTGGTTTCCACGCGCACATCACCATCGTGCCGCACCGCGGTAGGCGGGTGCGGCGTTTCCGGAAGTCCGGACGGTCACGATGATCTGCCGCGGATGCGCCGGTTCCGACACGGTCCGTGTGCTCGATCTCGGGCGTATGCCCGCCGCGGACCACTTCCCGCCGGCGTGGTCGGCGATCGACTCGCGCGAGTCGGCGCATCCGCTGGCAATGGAGCTGTGCCGACAGTGCGGACTCGCGCAACTCGCGGACGACGACACAACGCCGGAGGAGCCGCGGGGAGTCGAACCTCTCGCGTTGCGGAACCAGGCTGCCGACGCCGTTCGGACGGTCGCCGAGTCGGGCTTCCTGAGCGGCGACACCGTCCTCGAGTTCGGCAGCCCGCACGGCGGCAGCTGGCTCGGACTGCTCGCCGACCGCGGGTTCCGCCCGCCGCCCCCGGGGAGACCTGCATCGGTGGTGCTCGATTGCTTCGGCCTCATGCACGAAGGACACCAGAGGGCGGCACTGGCGGAACGAGTGAGCACAACGGCAAGTGATGGCACCCTTCTTCTCCAATTTCACTCTCTCGCTGCAATAGTCACGCACGGCCAATGGAACGCGCTGCGGCACGGCCACTACGCGTACTACTCCCTGACGGCCCTGCAGCGCATGCTCGGCGACGTCGGCATGAGCCTGTCGTCCGCATGGGAGTTCGACCTCTACGGTGGCACCGTCCTGGTTGCCGCCCGGCACGGCGTCCGGTCGGACACGTCGCACACCGTCCGCAGAATCCTCGCGGCTGAAAACGCCATGGGTGTGTGCAAGCCGCGATCGATCCGCCACCTGCAGCAGGCCGCGGACGACCACGTCAGCTCGCTGCGTATCTGGCTCGCCGCGATGGCAGGTCGCGGGCAACGCGTCTACGCATACGGTGCGGCGTCGCGGGCAGTTGCCCTGTTCAGGCGTGCGGGCGTCGACCGACGTGTGTTGTGCGCGGTGGCCGACGCGTCCCGCGCCAAGCAGGGCCGGCGGATGCCCGGCACCGATGTACCGATCATCTCCCCCGCGCAGCTGCTCGCAGACGACCCCGACGTGGTGCTGCTGACGGTCGCCGACCTGCTCCCGGAGGTGCAGTCGCAGTTTCCAGGGTTGACCGGCAAATGGGTGGTGGACATCGCCGACGGGGAACGTCAGCAGCCTGGCTGGAACAAGCTCCGCACATACCCTGCCGTCTGATAGCCGCTCTGCCACACCCAGTCGGCGGCAGAGATGTCCGCCGGGCTGGCCGCCATCATGACGTCCCCGCCGAAGCAGCGCTGAATAATGTACCGAGCCCGTGACACGTGCGGGGTGAACGTGACCACGATGACGCTGTTCCATCCGCCGGCCGTCGCGAGATCGCGGAATGCCTGCGCTTCCCCGGCGGTGGTCGCGGGGTCGGGATCGAAGCAGACAACCGCAAACGCGAACTGCGCTCCGCAAAGTCGATCGAGCCACTCGTCGGATCCACCGCTCGGATCGGACAGCACCACATGCCCGGCGAGCCCCTCGAGGGCGAGGTCGAGTCCGTAGGTATAGCGCTCGTGACCGGGACCACCGAGAACCAGGATCGCATCAGCTCGGTGGAGCTCGTCGAGTTGCGGCTCGACATATGTCGGCACACCTGCTGCCGTCGCGCCGAGGACCGCGGCAACCACGCAGATGAACGGCCAGCGCAACCATCGAGCTGTACTGCGCACCTAGCGTTCCCCTCCCACGACGCGGCCGGCGATCGTGTGGACGGCCGCCCGTATCTCCGCGAAGGCGGATGGTGCGATCAACCGAAGGGACAGGAGGTAGGCGATCAGGAACGCCACACACTCCAGGGCTATCGCCGCGAGTCCCACCGCGATCGACCGCTGGTCCGAGTGCACGACGTACCGTTCGAGTGGCGCGATCATCGCGAACGCAGCCAGCGAGGCGATCACTGATGGGACCATCACCCGGGCTATCTCACCGCCCGATGCCCCGATCACCGAGCGCGCGAGTCCGAGCCCGGTTATCCCCACGACGATCGCCGCGCCGGAAACCGCGAGACCGACCCCGGCGAGACCGAGTGGTAACAACAGCAGCAGTAAGGGGACTCCGGTCAGCAGGCCGGCTGCGGTCATCCAATTCATGCGGCTGGATCGGCCGGCCCCCTTCATCGCCTCCGCGCTCACCGAGTTCATCGCCACGCCGAGTCCGATGCCCGCCATCGATGCCACCGCCACTCCGGCGCCGCGCCAGGGCTCGCCGAGCAGTACCACGACGGCGGGCTCACCGACTGCGACCATCAGTGCCCCAGCCGGCATCGCCACCCGCCAGATCCAACTCAGAGCACGCAGGAAAGCATCTTTGAAGCGCCGCGAGTCGGAGGAGATGCGGGAGAAGGCGGGAAACAGCACATACGAGCAGACCTGGACGATTGCCATGCCGGGGAGCAACGCGATCCTGCGGCCATACCGATAGTTGCCGAGCGCAGCCTCGCTCAGTCCGCGGCCGATGATCGTCAACTCGACGACCTCCTGTGCCCGTGCGGCTGCGCCGTCCAGTAGTAGCGGAAACGAGAAGACCGCCATTTCGCGCCAGATCCGAAACGAGAACCGCCCTCCGAACGGATGCCATCGGGACAGCCACCAACTCGCGACGATCCAGACGAGCATCGACGCATACGAGCCGATTACCAGGGACCAGACGCCGTACCCCAGCGCGGCGAACACTATCGAACCCGCCGCAAAGGTGAGCCCCACGGCGGGATCCACGATGATCCGGCGCTTGAACTGAAAACGGCGCTGCATCAGGGCATCCGGGACGCATGTGATCGCGATCAGAAACATCGAACCGGACATGGCAGCGGCCACCGTCCCGACCGCCTGGCTGCTGAACACGCGCCCGATCAAGGGGGACACCGCCAACATGACCAGGCTCATGAGGATCCCCGTACCCAGGGTCACCCAGAACACCGTGGTGGCCGCATTCTCGACGTCGTGCTCACGCTGAACGAGTGCCTGGGCCAACGTGCCGTGGGTGACGACCACCAGAAAGGTCGTCATCACCGTACCCGCCGCGAACACCCCGACGATCTCGGGGCTCAGCAGCCGTGCCAGCACCAACGTCTGCACGAACGTCACACCCTGCACGATCAGCAGACCCGCCGCGGCCATCGCGGCCCCGCGGCGGAGGATGCTGCTCAGTGTGCCGACCGAGGTGGTCCCGGGCGACGGTGCAGATCCCGAGTCACCACACTCCGGGGCGCGCCCAGGTGTCGACGAATCCACTGCGCCGCCTTCGTTCACGGCCGACTCACGGCCTCGGTGCGCCGACCGATCGTGTGTCCGAGGGCAACGGTGACCCTTTGCTTGACCGGATGCAGCCTGCGCATCGTGTCGGGAAAGAGCGATAACGAGCACGTCACCAAGGCGGCGCGGAGTGTGTGCCGCTGCGCGAACGCCGCTTTCGCCTCGACACGCGCCACGGCCAGGTTCCCTTCGAGCAGCGACCGTCGGGCCCGTCGCATCGCTTGGTGGTACCGCAACCGCCGTAAATTGCTCCGTAGCGCGTCCAGGTCCTCGGCCCGGCTCGTGGAGTGGGCCACCGTCTGGAACGACCGTTGAATGCGCCCATCGAACGCCTCGACCCCCGCGGGGTCGCGCGATACCGAGTCCTTCCGGACACGGCAGCGCGCGAGGCGCTCAGGGAGCATTCGCACATCGAATCCGGAATCGACGAGCCTCAGCCACATGACCACGTCCGCCTCGACTTCCTGTGTCGCGTGCTCGTACCCACCCACAGCGATCCACGCCTCGCGCCGAACCGCGCCCGTGTAGTACGGGATGTATCCCGCGAGCATCTCGGTCAGAGCCAGAGGCTGCCCCGGATCCGGTCGCGCCCTGAATCCGATCGAGCGTAGGTATCCCTTGGGTGCGCCACCGAGATCGTCGAACAGCAGGGCGTCACAACCGACCGCGTCGACGGCCCGGTCGGCGGCGAGTACCGCCCCCGTCCGCGCGCAGAAGTCCGGCATCAGCAGATCGTCGCTGTCGAGCACGCAGACGTACTGTCCGCGCGCCAGAGCGGCGGCAGCCGTCACACCGCCCTCGTATCCGCGATTTTCCTGTCTTACCAGCCTGATTCGGCTGTCGGATGCGAAGGAACGGACTATCGCCGCGATCTCGTCGGAGCATCCGTTGTCGACGACGATCAACTCCCAGTCGGTACGGGTCTGGCGGTGCACCGACTCGATCGTCTGCGCCAGATACTCCTCCGTCCGGTAGGCGGTGGTCAGAAAGCTGAAGGTAGGGAGGGGGCGCGAGTCGCTCACCGTCACCACCCCAAGCCCACATAACCTTCGCGCCGGCGCCGCTCCTCGGCGCCTGGGAGCCGGACGAGGTCGACAACCGTGTGCTGCGCGCCCGCCCGGTTGACCGCCGCCACCACTGCGGGCTCCCTGGACCCCGCGATGAGCACCTCTGCGTGATCGAGGACGGCGTCGACGTCATCGGTGAGAACCTCACCGATGTGCGGCAGCAGTTCCTCGATGAAGTCGCGGTTCGCGCCCAACAACCTGGACAGTGCGACGTTGGCATCACAGATCTTGACGTCGTAACCCTTGCCGATGAGTCGCTCGGCCAACTCGACCATCGGGCTCTCACGCAGATCGTCGGTGCCGGGCTTGAACGACAGACCGAAGATGCCGATCCTCCGCTTACCCAACGCGATCACCTGGTCCACTGCCCGCCGCAGGTGCATCTCGTTCGACACCAGCACGTTCGCCAGCACCGGCACTTCGACGTCGTGGATTCGAGCAGTGTGCATCAGCGCGCGCACGTCCTTCGGGAGACACGAGCCGCCGAAAGCGAATCCCGGACGCAGATAGGCGGCACTGAGATTCAGTTTCGTGTCGGCGAGGAAGATGTCCATCACGGCGTGTGAGTCGAGCCCCAGAGATCCGCAGATGGCTCCGATTTCGTTGCCGAACCCCACTTTCAGGGCATGGAAACTGTTGTCGACATACTTGACCATCTCGGCGACGGGGATCGGTACGCGGAACCGCGGTCCACCGAGCCCGTCGTACAGACTTGTCACCAGCTTCCCGCTGCGCTCGTCACTTTCCCCGACCACCGTCTTGGGCGGATTGAGGAAGTCGCGCACACTGCTGCCTTCGCGCAGGAACTCCGGGTTGACGCAGACGCCGAAGTCGACACCCACACGCTTGCCCGAGGCACGTTCCAGACGCGGGATGAGTATCTCCTCGCAG
Organism: Rhodococcus sp. A14; assembly: GCF_011603105.1. Taxonomy (NCBI): domain Bacteria; kingdom Bacillati; phylum Actinomycetota; class Actinomycetes; order Mycobacteriales; family Nocardiaceae; genus Rhodococcus; species Rhodococcus sp. A14. Next base: position 175,463 of record NZ_JAAOQS010000002.1, read on the forward strand.
GTACCCGGCACCATGGTGCTGCGATAGACGACGACGTGGAAGCTGTCCTTGGTCGCCAGCGCGGCGCCGATCTCGTCGGTCGCACGCTCGAGATAGCGGGTGGCCAGGCCTCCCCCCGGTGCGGACGGGGTGCCGACACAGACGATCGTGACGTCGCTCGCGAGGACGGCGGCGGCCGGGTCGTCGCTGACGGTGAGCAGGCCGGATTCCACCACCTCCGCGATCAGTTGGCCGATCCGCTCCTCGAACACCGGGGTCTGGCCCCGGCGCAGGAAATCGATCTTCGAGGGATTGACGTCCACCCCGACCACGGGGAAACCCCGGGACGCCAGGCACGCCGCCGACACACATCCGACGTAGCCTAGCCCGAAGACGCTCAGGGCTATCCGCCGCGCGGATGGACGCATATGCAATTCGGTCGCGCTCATGACAACCGCCCAACCAGTAGAGGTCTAGAAGTTTTCTAATGGGATCTATTCCATACTACGTCCCCGTTTTTCGTCATGGTTCCAATCGCATGGTTGATTTCCACCCGGTTTTCCGAGCTCCCCTCGCGCCAACTCGCGATGAGACATCCATCGCGAACCCCGACGGTGAGGTCTTCAGCCCACGCCATGCGTCCGTCCAGCGGGTTGAGCACAGTTGCGACCACAACCGGTACGTCGCCCGTGCAGTATCCACCGACCAACCATGCCGGCTCTCTCGATTCCAGCCGACGCGACCACCACCCGAGACCGAGCTGGGCGTCACCTCGTACCTCGTACCGGATCAACTCACTGCTGGCGCTGTGGACCAGCTGGAGAATCGGCTCCCTATCGCGGCTGGCAAGGTGACCCTCCTCGAGCGGTGTGACGTCCAGCGAGGGCGACAGCGGCCACGACGTGCGTACCTCATGACGGCCTCGGCCCGCGATGAGATCGACGACGAGGATGCTGCCCCGATCCGGCGGCGCGATGAGCCACCTCCGATGCACCACCGGCTGCGAGAGCCGACTGTAGCCACTGTGTTCGGCATCGACGACACAGCGCTCGAGGTCGACCGACCGCACCCGAACCCGGGCGTGCTCCGTCCACAGAAACGGCCCTCCGACGACCGACTGGTCCAGGCCGTCGACACACACGGTGGCATGAGCGCGAGTACCCCGATGAGCAGCGCGCCAGTCGGGGTGCCGGTAGTAGCTGCCGGTGCCGGGGTCGCCGATCACGTCGTCGCCGTCGATGCTCAGCGTCACTGCGAGGGCGTCGGCGTGCCCGTGTGCAGCGAGCGAGAGGTAACCGAGCGGCCCGACGTCGACAGTCAGCCGGCGCGCGCCCGCGCGCAGCACGACGAGACCGCCGTGCGGGGCGTAGAAGCTACGAGGACCAGGTTCTGGGAAGGACTCCACCCCGGAAACCGGTTCTGTGCGAGCGTAGTTCATCCAGGCCGCCGACAGCGTCGTGCGGCCCACCCGACGTGCCGCCGTGTTGCGGGTCACCGCGCCCACCGTGCCGAGGTGATCTCGGGCTGTGCGTACCGGCTCCGCGCCGAGCCTGAGCGCGAAGCCCTCGTCGTCGTCGCCGTAGTGCGGCTCCGGATCACGATCACCGACGAGTGCTGCGATGAAGTCCGCGCTCCGATCGACGGCCGCGATCAACTCCGGGGGTGGTCGACCGTCACGAAGCGTCAGCAACGCCGCCACGGTGAGAAGCAGTTCCGAGGTGAAGATCTGGTATCCCATTGCCTGCTCGGCGCCTGCACCATCGGGCAGGATCTGCCGCCCGGCCTCGGCCGACAATACGCGGATCGCGTCCTTCTCCCACGACTCGGCACGGGCCAGGTCCGGCAGAAGAATTGACACTGTGGCCAGGCCTGCCATTTCCCCTACCAGGTGGTTGTTCGCCGAGCTGAACCGTGAACGCTCGTCCCAGCAGCGACGGGCAGACTCGGCGAGCACGCGGACGACGGCCCGAAACCGCGCGGTCGTCAACGCCGGCGAATTTCGCAGACCCTGGAGTGCCACCGCGATCGAGATCGAGCGGACCCCCGCCTCGAAGGCACCGCGCCATCCGATGCCGATGCCCGGCGGATTCTGCTCGATCCACGAGTCGAGTTGACGAAACGCCGCGTCGCCGAATCGCTCCTCACCGGTGAACAACCACGCTTCGGCGAGCCAGGTCAGATGTTGGAGTCTATTGAGCTCCCAGATCCACTTCGGATCACCATCCGCGGTGCGGTGGTCGATTCTGGATGCGGGCACGACAGGCCAGCCGACTTTCGAATGCGGGTCGTAGTGCCAGTCGATCGGCTCCGGCAGCGTCACTTCCGGGTAACCGAAGTAGGCGAATCGCCCACCGGCCACGCGCTCGGCAGCCGCGATCACCTGCTCGACCCCGGCCGGATGTTCCCGCGCGATGACGGCCGCCCGGCCGCGGTCCAGCAGTGCGGGCCGACTGGCGCATTCCCGGAATCTCGCCAACGCGGTTTCCCAGTCCGCCTCCGGCGTCCCGAACAGGTCTGCGTCACTCGTCGCACCGCGCCCGCCGTGCGGAAGCAGGCTCCGACCCGCTCGACTCGCACGCCATGCCACCTCGCGCGGGCTCATCGACTGCAATCGCCGCACGTGCCACAAGAGTTGACTCACGGCGCCCTCCATGCGGATACGAGAACCTCATCCGGCAGGTGACAAGGTGCCGTCGAGCGTGTCAAGCTGACTCGGTGCCCGGCACTCTCGCCTCCCGGCGTTTCAGCCGCCTCCGGTTCGCCCTGACGACGGTCGTTACGGCCGTTGGACTGATCGCCGCCTGCGCTACGCCTGTGGACGAGCGGCCCGCGCCCGCGCCCACGCCCGGCGATCCCCACTCCCTGACGTTCCCCAGGACCGCAACGTATTTCCTGAATCAGCAGGATCTTCCTCCCGTCGAGGAGCTCGCTCGATATGACGTGGTGGTTATCGACAACGAGTGGGCGAACCGGAAGCCGCACGAATACTTCGACGAGCTCCGTCACGCCAATCCACGCCTCCGGTTGCTCGCCTACGTGAACGTGGTCGACCATCCCGATCAACTCGGAACGGAGGCGTACTGGGCCAACCGATACGCGCTGTGGCAGTTCGACGAGAACGGCGAAAGTGCTTTCCCGGAACCATGGCTGGCGCACACGATGGACGGCACGCCGGTCAGCGAGTGGCCGGAGTCGACGATGACCAACCTCACGGACCAGGCGCCGCGGATCAACGGCCAGATCTTTGCCGAGTATGCCGCGAACTGGGTGGTGGACGACGTCTGGTCCGCGGGGGTGTGGGACGGCATCTTCCTCGACGTCTGGGGCGACCGGATCTACAGTGCGGATCGAGATCACTGGGACATCGATTCCGATGGCACCGACGAGCCGGACGATTCGATCTACGGGTTCGGAAACCCCTGGGAACGCGGCGTGAACCTGGCCGAACAGATCATCCGGCAACGAATTCCGGATGCCATCCTGGTCGCGAACGGCGACCGGACACTGCTGACGCAACAACTGGACGGCCGGGCGTGGGAAAAATTCGCAGACCCGCGAGCCGACCGGAATCCCATGTTCGACATCGAGCAGTATGTCAGCCTGACCGCCGAAGGCGAACACCGCCGGCCCGGCCTCGCGATGACGATCGACAAGCTGGGTGCCGCACCGCATTCGGCACAGGATTTCCAGCGTGCCCGGTACTTCCTGGCGGCGACGTTGCTCCAGAACGGATTCTGGGCGCCGATGGGCGCCGACTACGACGAGCCGGCCTACTTCGACGAGATGGACGGTGGCGGACTCGGCCCGGGGTACCTCGGGCATCCACTGGTGGCCGACCCGTCGCCGGCTGTCCTCAACGATCCGTACGCGGACGGGGTCGGGTCGCTGGGCCACGGCCTCTTCCGTCGCGACTTCGAGCACGGAACCGTCCTGCTGAACACCGACGACAAACCGCGAGAAGTGCAACTCGAGAAGCCCTTTCGGCGACTTCAGGGCGTCCGGGATCCGAGCACCAACAACGGAGACACCGTCACGTCGGTGACCCTCCAACCGAGTGACGGTCTCGTGCTCTCGAGCGAGAACCCATGACCGCATTCGGTCGTTCATCGCCTCACGCGCTCGGCCGCGAAGAGCCGCGCGTAGAAGTCCGTGAGTGCCCGGCGCGACGTCTCCCACGACAACTGCTGCTCGACACGTGCCCTGCCCACTTGGCCCATTCTGTGACGTTTCTGCGGGTCCCGAAGCAGCTCGTCGATCCCCGCTGCGAAGGCTGCCTCGTCGTTGGCCGGGGCGTAGACAGCGGACTCCCCCGCCGACACTCTCGACTCGACGAGCTCGAACGAGACGAGTGGCCGACTCATCGCCATGTATTCGACGACCTTGTTCATCGTCGATACATCGTTCAACGGGTTGCGTGGATCCGGTGCGAGACAGACATCTGCGGTCGACAGACATCGCTGCACGAACTCGTCGGGGACCCGGCCGGTGAATTCGACCATGTCTGTGAGTCCGAGCTTCTCGCTGAGGGCCACCATGTCGTCGAAGGAGTCTCCCGCTCCCATGAATATGCAGTGGAGGTCGTCCCGCCCGATCCCGTCCCGCAGGTGAGCGAGGGCGCGTAGCGCGTAGTCGACGCCGTCCTGCGGGCCCATCACACCCAAGTATGCCGCGAGATACCGCTTGCCGCGCTTCAGGTTCGGATCGGGGTCTCGGCGGACGAACCGACTCAGATCGGGCGCGCTCCGAACGACGGTAACCTGCTCCGGCGGCAGATGCCCGCGCTCGAGGGCAACCCGCCGGTAGCTCTCGTTCGTCGAGATCACCGCGTCGGCGGAGGCCAGTGTGAGCCGTTCCAGTAGCCTGGTCGCCCAATAGAGGATCGGACCGCCTCGGGGAAACCGAGACAGGAAGAGTTCGGGCACCAGATCGTGGTGATCGAACACGAACTTGGCACCGGCCGGGCGAAGAAGCGCAGCGACGAGGAACAGGAGATCCGGCGGATTGCAGGCGTGGACGGCATCGACCGGATCATCACGCCGCACCCGGAGAGCGAGCCGCGTGGAGTGCCACAACGCCAGACCGTACTCCCGCAGATAGCCCAACGGCCCACCTTCCGCGGCACGAAGGGGATAGCGGAGAATGCGGACCCCGTCCAGCGTGACGTCCGGCTCGCAGTCCTGGGTGGCCCCCATCGGGCAGATCACCGTGACGCGGTAGCCTGCCTCGACCAACGCGCTGCTCTCCTGCCACACCCGGCGGTCGAACGGTACCGAGAGATTCTCCACGAGAATCAGAATGTGCCGACTCATCGCACCTCCACCACTTCCGTGAGCAGGCGCTCGAATCCTCGCGCCGTGTCTTCGATCCGGTACTGCTGTTCCGCCCGTGCACGCCCCGACCGTCCCTGCCGAGTGCACAGTCCCGGGTCCGCGGCCAAGGAAATGAGCCGTTGCGCCATCGCATGTGCATCTCCGACCGGCACCACATAACCCTGTTCACCATCGGTGACCATGTCTCGCAGGCAACCGCAATCGGTGACCACGAGCGGCACGCCCGCGGCCATGGACTCGATCGCGATGATCGGCACGCCCTCATGCACGGACGACAGACAGGACACGTCGAGCCCTGGCAGGAGTTGTTGCACGTCCCGCCGCACCCCCATGAACCGCGTGCGGCCCGAGATACCGAGTTCGGTGGCAAGAGTGCGTAGCTCATCGTCGCGTTCGCCGCCTCCGATCACGACCAGCCGTACCCGGACACCGGACGCCGCCACGGCAGAAATCGCTTCGAAGAGCACCTGGTGCGCCTTCTGACTGCTGAGCCGGCCAACGATACCGACAATGAAGTCCTGCTGGTCGAGACCGAACGCGGTCCTGGCACGCTCACGGTCGGTGTCACGCGGCAACGGCGGCAGCACTATCCCGTTCGGAATCACCACCTCGCGCGTGCGTCGCCACGCGAAGCGTCCTACCCCTTCTTCCCGGCGCAGGTACTCGCCCTGTCGCGGGGCGAGCAGGACCAGCGCATCGGACAGCCACAGCGTCTCCACGGTGGAGCGCGGCAGGCAACGCTTGCCGACCGACGTCAGGTCCATGTCGTGGGCCGCCACGATGTTGGCACGTACTCCCGCGATCCGTGCCGCAATTCGCCCCAGCGCCAGCGCCGCTCGATGATGATGAGTAACCAGCACCGCGTCTGTGCGATCACGTCGCAGGCTACGGATCAACCGCGGCAGGGTTCGAACGTCGTAGCGACCCGAGCGCTCGAGCACTTCGACGTCGAATCCCGCCCTCCGAAACTCCTCGCCGAGCGGCCCAGCCTCGCGCAGACAGATCAGGCGCGGTCGTACCACCCGCGGATCGAGATTGCGGAACAGTTCCAGCATCAGGAGTTCGACACCCCCGACGAACGTCAGGTCCAAGACCAAGCTGAGCCGGATGGGTCTCGCCCCGCGAGGCGGGCACCGACCCGCCACCTCCTCGAGTGCACGTTCACTCTCGGCTACGCTGGCGCGCAGACTGAACTCGGACTCGACTCGCGTCCGCGCTGCGAGGCCCATCTCCCTGGACGTCTCGGGGTCCGTCAGCACTCGCAACAGCTTCTCGGCCAGTGCCGTCGGCGCACGCGGGGGCACGAGAAATCCGGTCACCCCCTCCGAAATCATCTCTGGAACGCCGCCGACTGCGGTACAGACGGCCGGCCGCCCTGCGGCCATCGCCTCGAGCAACGCCATCGGGAAACACTCCACGCTGTACGAGCTCAGGACGAAGACGTCCATCACTCCGAGCAGATCCCTCACATCCGGACGGGAGCCGGTGAACACCAGGCGGTCGGCGATGCCCAGCTCACTGGCGAGCCGTTCCAGATCGCCTCGCGTCGGCCCATCGCCGACGACGAGGAACTTCGTGTCCGGCAGCTCGTCGATGACCAGCCGTGCGGCGCGCAACAGCGTGGCGTGGTCCTTCTCGGGTCGCAGCGCGGCAAGGATTCCCACCACTCGGTCGCGCGGCCCGATCCCGAGCTCCGCGGCGGCGGAACGATCTCCCCTCGGATCGAACTTTGCGGGGTCCACACCGTTGTGGATGATTCGGATCTTGCCCGGCGGGATGTGCAAATCGTCTACCAGATAGGGAACTTGCAACTTCGCCACACCGAAATACGCGCTCGTGACCGGGCCGAGCGCGCGGTCGACGATCCGCCGAAAGACACTCCTCGTGGTGGTCTCACCGCAGTTGTGCACCCATACGACCGTCCGTGGAACTCGCGCCAGAACGGCAGCGATCCGACCGAGAGCCTCCGCATTGAAGCCGCGCACGATCATGATGTCCGGGGCGATCCTGCGCGTCTCCCGCACGAGGTCGCGCAGCGCACCGACCGCCTGCAACTTCGTTCGCCACAACGCCAGGGCGGGAACATCGCCGGCCGCCAGGGCAGGAAACAGCTCGCCCTCCTTCCCGATGCAGATGACGCTGGGCTCGAACCTCTCTCGGTCCAGTCGGGGAAGCAACGTGACAGCATGCCGCTCCGCTCCGCCGACGCGGAGGTCAGGCACTACACACAACACCCGCAGGGGGCGATCGGCTGTCATCGCCGCACCTTGTGGTAGAGGGCATCGAAACGGCGCCAGACGACGTCGACGTCGAACTCTGCTCGGATGCGCTGCAACGCCTGGGATCCGAGCCTGATGCGGGCATCGTCGTCGTAGACCGCACGACGCAAGGCTTGCGCGAGCGCGTCCACGTCGTCAACCGGAACCAGCACCCCACAATGATCGTCGATCAGTTCGGGGATGCCTCCCACCGCGCTGGCTACCACACACAGACCGTGGGCCATCGCCTCGAGTATCGCCATCGGCTGGCCCTCATTGCGCGACGGCAGGGCCAATACCTGGGAGCTTGCCAACAATTCGGGTACCCGATCCGGAGCGAGCCATCCGAGCACCGTGACGGTGCTACCCACCGACAGCTCATCGACCCGGTCCCGCGCGCGCTGCACTTCGCCGTCACCGGCGATCGTCAGTCGCGCACGCCCGTTTCCGTCGCCGATCATCTTCGCCCACGCGTCGAGCAGTGTGAAGGTCCCCTTGCGATCGCCGATGCAGCCGAGGAACAACACGTGCACCGGTTCACGTCCGGACGGCTGCCGTACCGGACGGCAAGGTCTGACCGCATTGGGAACAGAGACGATGTACGCCTGCGGCGCAATCCGCTCGAGCCGCTCTGCCCACCGGTCGCCGAGTGCCACTACCACGTCCGCACGGGTGAGTGTGGCGCGGATGAGCCCCTTTACTGGGCGCGACGATCGGCCGTAGAACAGATGGAAGTCGGAACCGTGCACGTGCATCACAACCGGCACCCGGAAGATTCGACAGATCCAGGCGAGGATGGCCTTTCGGATGAAGCTGCCTGCGACGGAGGTATGAAGGTGAACCACATCCGGCCGGTCGAAAACCAGAGCAGACACGAACGTGCCCAGCCCCGTCGCGAACGCCACGATCTTCGTGGCGACCGTGCCGTTCCGGTGGGTACTGACATGGCGAACATTCCACAGCTCCCACAGCGGAGTAGCTTGCATCGTTCGGACGAAAGTCGCTACTCCACCCCGGGTGGACGTACTGGTCGACGCCCACAGGGCCCGCTGCCGGTTCATGCGCGTTCCTGTTCTGGGACCGATACAGGCGCGCGTCGAGACGGATCCGGTGTCATCTGGTCCGCGGGAAGTCGATCAGCCCAGCCGATGACGATTCCGACGAGCAGCATCACGACCGCGTTCGGAAAGTCGAAGAACCGTAGGTCGACCGTGAGGCCCGCGATCACGAGCACAACGAAGGCCATGATCGCTACGAGCGCGAGACGCCTCCCGCACAGGCCGTCCGCCGGCAGCACCCGGTATGCGTGGAAGAGACCGCAGGCCAAGAGGAAGAGGACCGCGAGCCAGAGAGCCAACCCGAGTAGTCCCAGTTCCGCCGCGATTCCGAGCTCGTTGAAGTGGGACGCGATTCCGAAGCCGCGAATCCATGGCACATCCGGCGCCCACTGCTGGTGATGGTACGTGTTCATCGCGGTGAAGCGCCCGATCCCCCACCCCGCCAACGGTTTCTCCTGGACTGCCCAGATCGCCGTCTCCGCAGTGTTGAGCCGATCCTGCAGTTCGTCGGGTGATCCGACGCCACCCGCGGAACGATCGCTGCTGGTGAAGGCCGACCATTTGACGGCCACGGCGGCCGCCACGACCGCGCCGGTCACGACGAACCCGGTTCGAAACCCCTTGGCAGACGCTGCTCCGATCAACACCACCACAGCGAATGCGAGCCAGACAACTCGCGTGTGGGTCAGATAGACGCCGTATGCGGACGCTACCGCGATAGCGATGGCCACAACCCTGCTCCACCGAGGTTCACTGCGCGTTGCGGCCAGGAGGAGCGCCACGATGAAACCGAGGATCAACACCACGCCGTTGACCACGGGCTGGTCGAAGATGCCGACGGCTCGCCCCTCCCAGCTCGGAGACTCGACTATGTAGCGTGGCCAGACGAGTGCGGTCGGACCATGAAACTGCAGAATGCACATCGCAGCCGAGTAAGCCCCGAGCAACAGGATCGTCCATAGAAGTAGCCGGACCGCAGACACTCGGTCGAATGTGTACCGCCCCACGAGAAACACCGTGAACGGAATGATGGTGCCGGTCAGTACGAATCGCGGTACGGAGAGTTCTGCGCCGGACACGGGGACGACGGAGCCGTACTGGTGTGAGGAGAACATCGACATCACGTTCCAGGTGACGTAGAGAACCATTGCACACTCGATGGCGCCCAGACGCGGAGCGCGATCGATGCCCCGGGCAATCCAGATCGCCCACGCACCCACCACCCCGAGGTACGCCAGGACGAAGGGATCCACCGGCAGAATGCTGGGTAGGGCAACCCGGAGAAACGTGGTGACCAGCAGCAGAAGCACAGCGACCACCGGATCGCGCAGCCCGGCGAAGACAAGCGCACTGCCGACGGCGCCGAGCAGGAGAAGCACACCGAAATGAGTCGGTACCTTCGCGGCGGCTGCGAGCACGATGAGCACAGCCACTGGGAACCCTGCGCCCACCATCCATCGGAAGGTCGATCCACCCGTGGACGAGACACTGGTGGGGTCGGCGAGGGGCGGTGTCCGTCTCATTGTCGTCAGGTCACGGACGCGCGGTCTGATCCGGAGTGGACTCGCGGACCTGCACGAGGTCGACGGTATCCAACGCGTCCGAGTCCGCGGACTCGTCCAACGCGACCGAGTCCGCGGACTCGTCCAACTCGTCCGATGGCGGGATCGGCGCACTGCGCCGCGTGCATCGAGGATCGATGATGACGGCGCCGAGCAACCTCGACTCCACCTGCCCGAGCAGCCGACATGCCTCCACCGTTTCGGGGACCCGCGTGCTGCGCCTTTCGACCACCAGCACTACCGCGTCTGCTGCCGCGCAGATCACCTGCGCTTCAGCTGCTTCCGTGATCGGCGGAGCCTCGACGACAACAACGTCGGCGATACTGCGGGCCTGTTGGAGCAGGTTGCCGAACCGCTCACGGGTGAACAGCGCGTAGGGATCACCGTTCCCCGTTCCGCTCGGCATCTCCGGTATCTCCGGTATCTCGCCGGGTACCGCGTCCTGGATGAACCCGGCGATCGCAGGTGGGGTGACCGGGGCGAGGAAATCCGCTACGCCCGGAGCTTCATCGACATTCGTTGCGCGCTCGGAACCGTGCAGATCCGCCCGCACGATCAAGGACCGTTCGCTCTGGATCGCCCTGTGCTCGGCGATTGCCCGCGCAACCTGTGCAACGCCCTCCGTGCGCCGCGGCGCGGTCACCACAATCGTTGCCGGGCGGGGAAGATCGGCCAAACCGACGATGTTTGCCAAACGTCGGAATTGTGCCTCGCGACGCTGTTCCGCCCGAGGCTTCCCGCCGCGCGGGACCTCGACCAGCGTGTCCACGCCGACCTTCGCACGCACGTCGTCGGCGGTCGTGAGGCGTTTCGACACCGCGTCCAGCGCGAGAGCTGCAACGCACCCGAGTATCAGGCCGCCGAACAGCCCGAGCACCGCGTTCCGCGCCAGAGACGGGCTCTCCTCTGCGACGCCGGCGGCGAGCTGCTGGTCCTGCAGCTCGTTTGTCGTGTCCAACTCGATCGCCGTGATCCGGTCCTGGAGCTGCGCCATTGCGACGGGGTCCGCTTCGGGGGTTGCACGCTGCTCGTCGAGTTGCTTCCTGAGCTCCTCGAGGGTGTCGGCCCTACCGGCAAACCTGACGGTGTTGACATCGTCTCGGAACGCCCCGGCCATTGCAGTTGCCGCGGATGCCGCGGTCTCGGGGTCTTTGGCTGTGGCGTCGATATAGAGGATCGGACTCGCGGCGGCTGTGCTGGCCGCGAAGGCTACGTCGTCGGGGACGCCCGCTCGAGTTCGGATCCGTTCCTGGTAGGGCCCGTTGTTGAAGTAGTCGACATACCCCACCACGAGGATTGCGTCCTGTTCGGGAGCCCGGCCCGGCGAGGAGACGATCAGCGCCGCCCTGCCCGTATAGCTGGTCCCGGCTTCCTTCGCTGCTACGACCCCTCCGAGGACCGCCAGCGCCGCGATGAGGACGACCAACACACGACGGCGCCAGATACGCTCGAGCTGAACGTTCAATGTGCTGGTCATGTACCCCTCCACTATCAGGTTGCGGAGGATCGCGCGTCCCCGCTGAGATGTCGGGCTGACTCGGCACGCCATCGTTCGACCCACGGCGCCGACCCGAAATGTCGACTAAGCTATTCCCGACCTCGAGATTAATTTACTCCATAGAAGAGTACCTGAGGTATGGTTTTGGCGGATTTTTCATATTTGACGACTGGCACACGCGGCCGAGTATCATCAATCGCCAGAGGTGAGATCGTTGGATCTTCCGAAAACAAGAGTTGCAGTCGTCGCGGCGGCCAGGTTCCATCTCCGGCCGCTCCGCCGGATTCATCTTGCACGCCGGGCCCCGGCCTTGCACCTCGGCCCGGTAGTCGTCGGCGGGCACGAAGTGGCGCTCCGTTCGCCGCGGCTGTCCGACGCAACCGCCTGGCGGGAAATTCGGCTGCGAGATCAGCGTCTGATCGAACCGTACTGGGTCAGTTCTGCACTGAGCTGGCCGGAGCGCCACACCGAGACGGTATGGGTCGACGAATGCCTTCAGTCACGAAAGGCCGCCCGTGCCGGCCTCGCGCTGCCGATGGTGGTCGAGATCGACGGACGCTTTGCGGGACAATGCAATCTCGAGCGCATCGACGTGCGCACCAAGACCGCAGAGTTGGGAATCTGGCTCGACGCACGGGTAACCGGCAAAGGCGTGTGCTCAGTCTTGGGCGTGCTACTCGCGGACTACGTGTTCGGCACGTTGGGACTACGCCGAGTCACCGCGCCCATCTGCGTGGACAACGCTGCGGCTGCGAAGCGGGCTGAGCGCGTGGGCATGAGACGTGAGGGCACAATGGCCAGCTTCCTCGACGTCGGCGGCTGCCGTAGAGATCACGACATGTGGGCGATCACGTCGGACATGTGGGCGCAGGCCTCGAACATGGGAGACCCACGTCCCGACAACATCCAACATTGACGACACCCTGACCACCGCATTCGTCAGCCCGTGATTCGACCGGAACACGAATGGCGCGTTACTGTTCCGTTGCCCGGCGCGGGTTCTCCGACTCTACGAGCGCGTACACGCGCTCGAACGCCCGCCTACTCGCACACACCTGCGCGCGCGCCTCAGCACGCAGGCCGGAACGCAGATCCGGAGCGGCCTGCCACATATGGTGAACCGCACGCGTGAGTCGTTCCTCGAGCCCGTCCTCAGCGAGTTGCACCAACTCGACGCCGCCGGGGAACATCCCGCTCAGACCACCGAGTTTGTCGTCGTAATAGCGCGATGTGGACAAACCCACCACCGGAATACCTTGGGCAAGAGCGAAAACGGCAACGTGGTATGCGCCGGTGACGAGTACCCGGCACCGCGCCACTTCGGCCACCAGATCTCGGGCACTGGCGAAGCGCCCCAGTATGGGTCTCACGACCGGAAACCCGTCGACCAACGGCATCGTCGAGCGACGATCCTCGGCCTCGTACTCGGAGACGATCAGCGGAACGAGACCAGCATCGACGCTACCAGCGAACCCCCGGACCACACGTCCGACGACATCTTGTGCACCGCCCGTGACCTGGGAGTATCCCGCAACGCGAAGACATACCCCGATGTCTGTCCCGATCGGGTCCGATCGCATGTCGTAGGCCAGTTCCACGGCATCGTCGCCGGTGACCACGATCCTCTCGGAGGACACGCCGAGCGACCGCAGGAGCGCCGGGCCTCGCACTCCCTCTCGGACCGCGATGAGATCGACCTTGGGCAGGACGTGCGAGGCATGGGCGACGAGGTGTTCACCCGTGAGCGGTCCAATGCCCTGACCACACATCGCGGTCGGTATCTGCAGGTCAGCCGCGCACTCGAGCAGATCGAGGGTTCGGTGGGCCTGATAGGGATCTACGTCGGTCATGTAGCCACCACCCATGGCGAGCACGAGTGACGCATCACGGACGGCCATCGGAATGCGCGGAATGCGCCCGGTTTCGTCGGGCACGGCGACCGATCCGCGGAGGGAGTCACGAACCCTGCGCGCGTAACGCCGTGGACGATCCGAGGCAGCCCACCAGCCCTCCGACACCGGGCCGACCAGTTGGGGCCCGGCATACGCAGGTAATTGCCACCATGGTCCGGATCGCGCCCATCTGCTCCCACGGCGATAGGTGACCGGCTCGGCGCTCGGAGCGAACGCGCGCAACAACGACGGTGCATAGGTCAGGACGCCGAGCCGCGCACCGGGCCATCGCTCGCTCAATCTCCTGACGGTGACGTCGAGGATGGCGAGATCACCTCTATTGGTGAGCCAGTACTCCCCGTTTTCGATCAGTACGCGCACAGTCGAACTGTCGATGCCCGTCGAGTCGGCCTCATAGTTCGCCATTACTGTCCTTGAAGAGTCCGGAGAAATCGGATATGGCTACAGTCTCGCGCGACAACGCTGGGCCGACAACAGTCTCGTCAGATGCAGCCCGCGGAACAGATTTCCGATCGACGCCGCTTGCGAGTGCACCCCGACGGGGAGAGACTCGTGTCGACAGTACCGCACAACGTGAAGGCACTGCACCCCTCCACACCCCGGAGTTCGGCTATGTCGAATGCACGCGACGACGGCTCGGCCCGCCCGTCGTTCACACGCTCCAACGAACTGCAGTCCCGCCTGAACCGATTGGTCCCGGGCGGCGCACACACCTACGCGCGCGGTCCCGACCAGTATCCGGACTTCATGGCACCCGTTCTCGTCCGCGGTTCAGGCGCCCGTGTGTGGGATGCGGACGGAAACAATTTCATCGAATACGGCATGGGTCTTCGATCGGTGACGTTGGGGCACGGCTACCGTCCTGTCGTGAACGCCGTCTGCGCGGCGATCGCCGATGGAACGAACTTCAGCCGGCCGACCGATCTCGAACTGCAGGCCGCGGAAGACTTCCTCGAACTGGTTCCCGCAGCAGACATGGTGAAGTTCGCCAAGAACGGGTCGGACGTCACCACCGCCGCGGTCCGCCTCGCCCGGGCGGTGACGGGCCGAGAGATGGTGGCCATCTGCAATCAACCGTTCTTCTCGGTCGACGACTGGTTTATCGGTACCACAGCGATGAACAGCGGTGTTCCCACCGATATCGGCGCCAAGTCCGCCGGTTTCGCGTTCAACGACCTCGCTTCGCTCGCCGCACTCTTCGACCGGAACGACGGTCAGATCGCCTGTGTCATCCTCGAAGCTGCGACCGCAACGGCGGAGCCGGAACCGAGCTTCCTCCAGGGTGTCCGCGCCCTCTGCGACCGGCACGGCGCACTGCTGATCTTCGACGAGATGATCACTGGATTCCGCTGGTCGGCCGGCGGCGCACAATCGCTCTACTCGGTCGAACCTGATCTGTCGTGTTGGGGAAAGGCCATGGGCAACGGCTTTCCGATATCGGCCCTCGCCGGTAAACGTGAGTACATGGACCTAGGAGGTCTGAATACGGACCGAGAGCGCGTGTTCCTCCTGTCGACCACGCACGGCCCGGAGCGCGGCGGGCTGGCAGCCTTCCGAGCGGTCGTTCACGCCTACGCCACCGAGGACCCTATATCTCACATGGTGCGGTCGGGACAACGCTTGGCCGAGGGTGTGAACAGGGCCGCGGCAGAGCTGGGTATCGCAGACTACGTCCAAGTGATGGGACGACCATCCTGCCTCGTATTCGTCACCCGAGACCCCGAACGTCAACCATCGCAGGAGTTCCGCACACTCTTCCTCCAGGAACTGTTGTCAGGTGGAGTGCTCGGTCAATCGTTCGTCACATCCGCAGCGCACACCCCGACGGACATCACCGACACTCTCGAGGCGACCCGGGGCGCACTGCAGATCTACAGCAGAGCGATCGAAGCCGGGAGTGTGGCGGGATTCCTCCGCGGGCGGCCGGTCGCCCCCGCCCTTCGCCGGTACGCCGCACCCCGCAGGATCGGGGTAGCGGACTAGTTCGTCAGCGGCAGAATCGCTTTCGTCAACGGACGATCAGATGGCGACCACACGATTCATCCATGAATTCCGGCCACAATTTCACGACCGCACCGGGTCGCGGGTGCCCTGGTCATGCCGGCACATTCGACACCTCCACCGCGCAAAACCCTCGATACCACAATGGCTGAGCCATATTGGCACCTTCCACCGGGAGGGAGACTCGTCGAAACCCTGAAAAGTGCTCTGCGAAGACAGAATTGCGACGCCCCTCCTCGTTTCGGGGGAGGCACGATCGGCATGAACCGCTCGGATGCCGTCCGACGTCGAGGGCGGGCCCCCCGGCCGAAACCGGGGGCAACGCATCCGCGTATACACAGTCCCGGTGGCGCCGATTCGCGATACTTCACGATGCGCGAACATGCCGCGAACCAGGCCCATGACCGTTACCAGCCGGTCTTCGACCGCACAGTCGAACGGCAAACCGCTGGTACCGACATTCAACGCTCGCCGGAAGACCGGTGCACCGCTATCCCGGCCCCGCCCGCCGAGCACAAGCCAGTCGACTGGAAGTACCGGAAAACCACGGAAATCTAGGTGACGGTCCAGATGCATTGTCGGTGAGTCGACGCGTTCGTCTCAGCCGCGGCGCCGCGGATGTCTACACTGTAAAACGTAAGTCGGATCTCCGTCCTCGAGTGATACGTCCTGGTCAGAGGTCTCGGCCGGGAACCCTCACTTCACTTCACCCAGGAGGTCTCGATCGACATGTCTCAACCACCGGGCGAGCCCTCGAAGGACTGGCCACCGCCAGAAGACCGAGACAGAGTTCACTGGAAAATCGAACGAGGACTGCGCGAGGAACTGTTGGCCAGCACCCCCGACACGCGCGAGTCCGTCACTCGAGATGTATACAACCGTCTGTTCGAGGAGGTTCCCTGGCATAAAGCGCACGTCACAGACGCCGCTTCCGAGGAAGCCTTCGAAGAAGGCTGGTTCCAGCAGTACGGGGCGCTGACTCGACCAACTGACACTGTGGTCGACGTAGGCTGCGGGAGAGGAGGTCTGATTCGGCGATTCGCGCCGGCCGTGCGCGAATGCATCGGCATCGACGCCTCGGACGCGATGGTGGAACTTGCGAACCAAGAGCGACCGGCCAACGCACGCTTCATGGTCGGTAGCGTGCTCGACCCACCGCTGCCGCCATCCTCGGCCGATTTCGTGATAAGCCGTCAGGTTATGGAGCACCTGCACCCTCACGATGTTCCCGAACACCTCGCCGCGGTTCTGAAGATTTTGCGGCCGGGGGGGCGCTTTCTCATCGAGACACCCAGTCGACTGACTGGTCCCTGGGATATTTCGCGCGGCTTCACTCCTGTGGCCACGGGGTTTCACCTGCGGGAATACACCAACGGGGAGTTGGGCGCCATGCTGCGCGACGCCGGCTTTCGGCGCGTGCGCAGTCGCGCCGTGCCAAGTCGGATGTTGTTACACCTTGGCAGGGCGAAGCGTCACGCGTACGTGCCGGTCGCAGTCAAGGCGATCATCGAGCGTCCGTTGCAGGCGGCTCCGATCTCCGTTCGCACGAAACTCGCCGGCCCTCTCTCGGTCCGTGAAGTCCTCTTGATTGCCGAGCGTAAATAACTTGCGCCTCAGTGCAATGCGGCCGGCCGTCGGTGCGGAGTGACCCGCAATCTGTGGAGCGACCACCGGGCACCTCCTACAGTGCCGCCTGGTCGGTGGCGCACCGGAATCCCGTGTGGAGCAAGACACCGGTGGGTTGCATAGGTTGCCGGTAGTAGCCCTCTTTGTAGTAGACGGTGCTCGTGCCGGGAATCAGCGTGCGGACGAAGTACGTGTCGGCGCCGTTGGTGAACGTCTGCGGTACGCCGTTGAGCCACAGCTTGATCCAGCCTGCGGTGTCCGATGCCGACCAATTGATCTGCATCTTCACGTCATGCCACCGACCCACGTCCAGGGGTATCTCGAAGAGGGTGAGTGTCTCCAGATAGGCGCCGGGCACGGACTGCTTCTGGACGATCAGTGACCAGTAGCCGTTCCGCTGGCCCACAGACCATGCGACCGGGGGACTTCCGACACCGACGTCCTGGTGCCACTGGTTCGTCAGCCCCCAGCCGAGGTCGGCGTGGTTCTGCGGAAATCCGGGGTCGAACTTGGTGGAGAATTGATACCAGAGTGTCTGGCCTTCGAAGCCGCCGGTTTCGTTCCCGGCCGCCACTTCGGAACGCTCGCCGTCCCCGAACGACGGGACGTCGCCGCTGCGAACCTCGAAGCGGGCCGCTCTGCCGTAGGTTCCGTCCGGGACGATGCTCGCAGAGTAACTGGGGACATAGTCCGCTCCGGACCCGTTGTAGTCCTTGGTCTGCACCGACGGCCATTGCGAGAAGTCGCCGCTGCTGTAGTCGCCGGTGAAGGTCCGGGCCACGGGGGTGGTGAACGGCGCGGCGCTCACCCCTGTCGTCACCCCGAGCGGTGTGACCGAGATGGAAAAGACGACGGCCGCAGCGACCGCAACTGAACCAAGCGCGGAACGCAAGTGGAACATGGCGGCTCCATCGATGTGGGTGAGCGCGGCCTCCAGAGCCTTCTCTTGGCCCCCGACACAGACAAGAGAGCTATATCACTTCGATGAAGAGATTACCCACCCGGCTCGACAGAAGCTAGAGCCTCAGTTGTTGACGAATCTCGACGATGCGCAGACGAACGGCGCGCCGCGGGGGGTTCCATCCGTTGATGAACCCTGGACTTCGGCCGTCGTGTGGCGATGGACCAGATGCAGTTCCCGCTCCGGGTGGGAGCGCGACGAGCGCGCGGCGGTGGAGGCACCACCGCCGGAAACGCACTCAGCGCAGCAGGCGGCGCGAGGCGAACTGCCGGAAGTACACGAGCTTCGACGGCTCGACAAGCCCGGGAAGAATGAAGTACCAGACCCGCTCCATGCGGCGAGGAAGATCGTCGAAGGCGCCGGTCGCGGTCGCGACCACATGCGCTCCCAGCAACGACCCGAGCAGAAAGGTGGAAAGCGTCCCCGTGGAGACGTCGTCCTCCGCGAGAATGTCGCCCTCCTCGACCGCTCGTGCGACAAGTCGTTCGAAACCCTGCTGCCACGAGGCCACCACGTTGCCGTGCGTCCCCTGGTAGTCGCCGATCTCGTGCTGCAGTCGCAACATCGCCGCGACGATCGGATCGGAACTCGCCGCCTCGATCGCCACATAGGACAGGGCGACGAGCGCTTCCAGCGCCGGCGTCGGCCCGTCACTGACGGACGTCATTCCGGCGGTGAGACGGATCTGGCCCTCGTCGATGACACCGCGGGCCAGGTCTTCCTTGGAACTGAAGTGGAAGTACAACGCACCTTTGGTCACACCGGACTGCTCGATGATCTCGTTGAGACCCGCGTTGGCGTACCCGAGGCGTAAGAATACGTCGGCCGCCGCCATCAGGACCGACGCCCGAGTTACCTCTGCTCGAACCTGTCTCGCCATCGACTGCCTCCCGAACAACCCCCCCGACGGGGCGCGCAAACTCCAGCGAACCCTAGCACTTGACAGGCGCAGCCCTGGCGAAGTTGAACCGCGAGTCGGAGAACGAGAACACGTTCACTGAGGTGTCGTGCGGGGCCGGTCCGTGCCCAGCTGCGGATCCGCCTCGAGATTGGTCAACCCGTTCCAGCACAGGTTGACCAGATGCGCGGCGACGACTTCCTTCGGCGGTGTCCGCTCGTCCAGCCACCAAGTCGCGGTGGTGGACACCATTCCGACCAGTGCCTGCGCGTACAGCAGGGCCAGATCCGGATTGAAGCCACGCCGCGAAAAATCGCCGGCGAGGATGTGCCCGACCTGACCGATGGCCTCGTTGAGCAGGCTCGAGTACGTGCCGTCCGGTGCCGCCACCGGAGAGTCGCGGACGAGGATGCGGAATCCGTCGGTGTGCTCCTCCACATAGGTCAGCAGCGCCAGCGCCACCCGCTCGACCCGGACCCGGGAGCGGTTCTGCTTCAGCGAGGACGTCACCATCTCCAGCAGCCGCGACATCTCCCGATCCACGACCACGGCATAGAGGCCCTCCTTGCCGCCGAAGTGTTCGTAGACGACAGGCTTGGAGACGTGCGCCCGCTGTGCGATCTCCTCGATCGACGTCGCCTCATAGCCTCGCTCGGCGAACAGGGCGCGACCGATCTCGATCAACTGCTCCCGGCGTTGCGTACCGGTCATCCGGGTGCGGACCACCCTCTCGGGGGTCGCGTCCACGTCCGTGGGTCGGGGCACCGAGGCACCATCCTTTCCTGACACTCGCGACGACGAAGTGCCGCGGGCAGCGTCGAAACACTGCAGGTAGCACCCACTCTATCGGGACGTTCGAGACAAATTTCCGCAGCGGTTCGACGGGCGGCGGGTCGGCATGCGAGGATTCTCTCGCGCAAACGGGCGTGACACCCCGTGTGTGGCAATCCGCCGTAGTGTAATGGCAGCACCTCTGATTTTGGTTCAGATAGTTCAGGTTCGAGTCCTGGCGGCGGAGCGGAGCCTGCGGAGCTGATTCCTGCAGGCGGAGCTGTCGAGAACAGCAAGAGCGGAACGATCCAGAGGGAGCTTCATGCCAGTGCAGACCGCCGTGGTCGTCCTCGCCGCCGGCGCGGGAACTCGGATGCGGTCGAAGACCCCCAAGGTGTTGCACACCTTGGGCGGACGCACGATGCTCGCGCATTCCCTGCACGCCGCCGCGGAGGTCGATCCGGCACACCTCGTCACCGTCGTCGGGCACGACAAGGAACGCGTCGGAGCCGCCGTCACTGCCCTCGAGGCCGAACTGGGCCGTCCGATTGCAATCGCCGTCCAGGAAGAGCAGAACGGCACCGGGCACGCCGTCGAATGCGGCCTGTCCGCTCTGCCCGCCGATTTCCGCGGGACCGTGCTGGTCACCGCCGCGGACGTCCCGCTGCTCGACGGCCGCACCCTGCACGCTCTCGTCGACGAGCACCGCAGCGAGCCCACGCCCGCGGCGGTCACGGTACTGACGTTCACCGCCCCGGAGCCCACGGGCTACGGGCGGATCGTCAGACTGCCCCACGACGGTGAGATCGCCGAGATCGTGGAAGAGGCCGACGCCACAGAAGAGCAGTCGGCCATCACCGAGGTCAATGCGGGTGTGTACGCGTTCGACGCCGAGTTCCTCCGCTCCGCGCTCGGGCAGCTCAACGCGAACAACGCGCAGGGTGAGCTGTACCTGACCGACGTCGTCAAGATCGCCCGCGAGGCCGGTGCACCCGTCTTCGCCGCCCACCTGTCCGACTCCGCGAAGGTCGCGGGCGCCAACGATCGCGTCCAGCTGTCGAGGCTGGCCGCCGAACTCAACCGCCGCACCGTCGATAACTGGATGCGGGCCGGCGTCACCGTCGTCGATCCGACGACCACGTGGATCGACGTCGGCGTCACGCTCGCTCGCGACGTCACCATCCATCCGGGAGTGCAGCTGCTCGGCACCACCGCCGTCGGCGAGGACGCCGTGATCGGTCCCGACACCACACTCACCGACGTGACGGTCGGCGAAGGCGCCAGCGTGGTGCGCACCCACGGCTCGGAATCGACGATCGGCGAAGGCGCCACCGTCGGCCCGTTCTCCTACCTGCGTCCCGGCACCGTCCTCGGTGCGTCCGGCAAGCTCGGCGCATTCGTCGAGACGAAGAACGCCGACATCGGAGCGCACTCCAAAGTTCCTCACCTGACCTACGTGGGCGACGCCACGATCGGCGAGTACAGCAACATCGGTGCGTCGAGCGTGTTCGTCAATTACGACGGCGTCACCAAGAGCCGTACGGTGGTGGGGTCACACGTCCGGACCGGATCGGACACCATGTTCGTCGCTCCGGTACAGGTCGGTGACGGTGCTTACACCGGCGCCGGCACGGTGCTGCGTTTCGACGTACCACCGGGGGCACTCGCGGTCTCCGGCGGGAAGCAGCGCAATATTGACGGCTGGGTGCAACGAAATCGGCCCGGTACCGCCGCCGCCGAGGCGGCAGCCGCCGCGGGACCGCACCACAGTTCAGATCTGCACGAAACCGAGAAGCAAGATTTAAAGGATGGCATAGAGCAGTGACCGCGAATTGGATCGACAACCAGAAGAACCTCATGCTTTTTTCTGGTCGCGCGCATCCGGAGCTGGCCGAACAGGTAGCGAAGGAACTCGACGTGCGGGTCACCCCGCAGACTGCCCGTGACTTCGCGAACGGCGAGATCTTCGTCCGTTTCGAGGAGTCGGTCCGCGGCTCCGACGCCTTCGTGCTGCAGAGCCACCCGGCCCCGCTGAACACGTGGGTGATGGAACAGCTGATCATGATCGACGCGCTCAAGCGCGGATCGGCCAAGCGCATCACCGCGATCCTGCCGTTCTACCCCTACGCACGCCAGGACAAGAAGCACCGCGGCCGTGAGCCCATCTCGGCTCGCCTGATCGCCGACCTCCTCAAGACGGCCGGCGCCGACCGCATCATCACGGTCGACCTCCACACCGACCAGATCCAGGGCTTCTTCGACGGCCCCGTCGACCACATGCACGCCCAGGGGCAGCTCGCCGAGTACATCCGCGGCAATTACGGCACCGAGAACATCGCCGTCGTCTCCCCCGACTCCGGTCGCGTCCGGGTCGCCGAGAAGTGGGCCGACACCCTCGGCGGCGCGCCGCTGGCGTTCATCCACAAGACGCGCGACCCGCTGGTGCCCAACCAGGTGAAGTCCAACCGCGTCGTCGGTGACGTCGACGGCCACACCTGCATCCTGATCGACGACATGATCGACACCGGTGGAACCATCGCCGGCGCCGTGAAGATCCTCAAGGAGGCCGGCGCGGGCGACGTGATCATCGCCGCCACCCACGGTGTCCTGTCCGATCCGGCGGCCGAGCGCCTCGCCGCGTGTGGTGCCAAGGAAGTCATCGTCACCAACACGCTCCCGATCGACGAGTCGAAGAAATTCCCGACCCTGACGGTGCTGTCCATCGCACCGCTGCTGGCTCGCACCATCAAGGAAGTTTTCGAGAACGGCTCGGTCACGTCGCTGTTCAACGGCAACGCCTAAGCGCTTCGCACCCGTGAGTGGTTGACGAGTCCAGACACTCGTCAACCACTCACAGGCGTAGCCTTTCTCTGTGTTCACCGGGATCCCCACCGCTGCTCTCGACTTCTACGAGGACCTCGAGGCCGACAACAGCAAGAGCTTCTGGACCGCGCACAAATCCGTCTACGACGACTCCGTGCGCGCACCCATGACCGCCCTGCTCGCGGAACTCGAATCGGAGTTCGGCGCAGGCAAGGTGTTTCGCCCCTACCGCGACGTCCGGTTCTCGAAGGACAAGACGCCCTACAAGACCCATCAGGGCGGATTCGTCGAAACCCGCCCCGGCGTGGGCTACTACGTGCAGATCGACGCCGCCGGACTGTTCGTCGCGGGCGGCTTCTATTCGCATACCCCGGTCCAGGTCGGGCGTTTCCGTGACGCCGTCGACGACGACCGCAAGGGCCGCGAACTCGTCCGGCTCGTGAAGAAGGTCCGGTCGTCGGGATTCGAGATCGGCGGCGACACACTCAAGACCCGTCCCCGCGGCGTCGCCGAGGACCATCCGCGACTCGACCTGATGCGTCACAAGTCGCTCACCGCCAGCCGGAGCTACCTCTCCCCCGACTGGATCGAAACTCCCCGCGCCGCTGACGAAGTGCGCACCGCCTGGCGTTCGATGCGGCCGCTCGTCGACTGGCTGACCACCGTCATCGGTGCCGGAGAATGAAACTTACCGGTCGGGAAAACACGTGTGGCACACAGCGTTTGCGGAGCAGTTTGCGAGCATCGGCATGATCTTCGTCACGCTTGGCCGCAGAACCGCAGGTCGTACTTACGGCGATGTGACTCGCACGCTCGAATTCCCCTACTGTGGCTCGTCGTGATCGACGCGCAGACTCTCTCCGGCCCTATCGATATCGCTGCAATTCGAAACGTCCGGCGTTGGTCGCCGGGGGCGTGCGTGTGGTGCGGAGACGACAACGCAGTCGAAATGTTCCGTAACGAACCTCGCTGTGGCACTTGCCGCGAGAAGGAATCGGTCATCGACGAGGCCCGCCGCTTCCTGGGTATGTACGGTCTGCGTCCGCTCGGCGGCACGTTGCAGTCGGACGACGACGAAGAGCGTGAGCACCGGGTCAACGCCCGCGATGCGCGTCGCGAACTCAACGAGATGAAGCTCGCGGAACTCCCGGACCCGGCCGCCGTGCGCAAGGCCCTCCGTCCCCGGGCGGCCAGTGTGGTGTCGGAGCCGCGCAGCACCTCCCATTCCGGAACGTCGTCGACCACCGCGTCGACCCGCCCGAGCACGTCCCGCACGTCCGCCACGCCGCCGGTGGCACCGGTGCGCACCGACGCCGTCGACGTCGCCGCACTCGAATCCCGCGTCACGGGTCTGCTCGATCAACTCTCGGCCATCGATGCCCAGATGAACCTGATCGGTGAGCCCGCCGGACTGGCCGCGCGTGCCCGGATCAGCGACCTCGAGAAGCAACGCGCCACCGTGCTCCGCACCCTCGCGGCGCTGGAGAAGGCCCGGATCGCGGCCGGCCAGTAGGCCACCCGTTTCGGGGTGCCGCAGGGTGATACTGTCGCCCTTCGTGCAGCCCGCCTCCTCACCCACAGCGCTCGTCATCGACGCGAAGAAACCGCCGATGGGCCCGATGCTGGTGACCCCCAATGCGCGCATCAACGGGTATCCCGTGCCGCTCAGGTGGGGACACAACGAAATTCCGGCACCGCCGGGCGTGCACCACATCCAGATCTCGGTCCCGTGGATCTGGGAGCAGGGCAGGGCGCAGATCACCGTCGACAACCGGTACCACCCGGCTCCCCCGGTGTATTACGCGTCGCCGTTCAGCAGTTTCAGCAAGGGCGCCATCGACCATCGGCCGGTGAAAAATCCTGGACTGCTCGGGTTGCTGCTCATCCTCACACCGGTACTCGTCCTGATCCTCGCCGTCGTGGCGTTCGCCCTGTTCGGCTAGAGAAGTCGCAGCCGCACCATTGACACATTGTGGAATGTGTCTCACTATCGGTACATGACCGCACATGTGTCGAGCGTCTCGTTCGTGCCGAGGTCCGGGCAATCGTGGCGGGCCCCGTGGCAGATGTACGCAGACCTGCGCGACCACGATCCGGTCCATCACGTCGTCCCCGAGGGCGCACCCGGGAACGAGTACTGGGTGCTGTCCCGGCACGCCGACGTCTACGCGGCGGCCCGGGACGCCGAGACGTTCTCCTCCGCAGCCGGCCTCACCACGACATACGGCGAGCTGGAGAAGATCGGCCTGCAGGACAATCCGCCACTGGTGATGCTCGACCCGCCCGACCACACCGCGTTCCGCCGTCTCGTGTCGAAGGGATTCACCCCACGGCAGGTCACCGCCGTCGAGCCGGACGTCCGGGCGTTCGTGGTGGAGCGCATCGAACGACTGCGGGAGACAGGTGAGGGCGATGTGGTGAAGGAACTGTTCAAGCCGTTGCCGAGCATGGTCGTCGCCCACTACCTCGGTGTCCCCGAAGAAGACCGAGCGCAGTTCGACGGCTGGACCGAGGCCATCGTCGCGGCGAATGCGCAGGGCGACACGCTGCAGGCGACGGGTGCGGTCACCGATCTGATGGGCTACTTCGCCGGACTGATCGAGCGGCGGCGCACCGACCCCGGAGACGACACGATCTCACACCTCGTCTCGGGCGGAATGGGAGCCGACGGCGACGTCACCGGGCTGCTCTCCATCCTCGGTTTCGCGTTCACGATGGTCACCGGCGGTAACGACACCACCACCGGGATGCTCGGCGGCGCAGTCCAGTTGCTCACCGAGCACCGGGATCAGCGCCGCGATCTGATCGAACATCCGGAGCTCCTCGGCGACGCCGTCGAGGAATTGCTGCGGCTCACGGCCCCCGTCCAGGGCCTCGCCCGCACGGTGACCCGCGACGTCGAGATCGACGGCACCGTCGTTCCCGAGGGACGGAAGGTGCTTCTGCTGTACGGCTCCGCGAACCGCGATCCGCGCCGGTTCGGACCGGATTCCGAGGTCCTGGACGTGCGTCGCAGTCCGAAGCAGATCCTCACGTTCAGCCACGGGGCCCACCACTGCCTGGGTGCGGCCGCAGCACGGATGCAGGCGCGGATCGCGCTCGAGGAACTGCTGGCCCGCTGCCCCGACTTCACCGTCGACATCGACGCCGTCGCCTACGCGGATGGCAACTACGTGCGCCGCCCGACTAGCGTCCCGTTCCGGGTGCGTGAGCATGACCGCTGACTGGATGCGGGACGAACGCCCCCGCCTCGCCGCCGAGCGAATCCTCGACGTCGCGGCCCAGCTGTACGTCGAGAACGGCATCGCCGCCGTCGGTATGGCCGAGGTCGCCCGGGCGGCCGGATGTTCCCGTGCCACGCTGTACCGCTACTTCGACAGCAGGCAGTCGTTGCAGCTGGCGTTCGTGCACCGCGAGGCCCAGCGCATCGGCGCGCTGGTCGCGGAGGAGGTGTCCGGGGTCGGCGACCCCAAGGACGTGATCGTGGAGGCAATGCTGGCCGCGATCCGGCTGGTGCGCGCCGACCCGACTCTGGCCGCCTGGTTCCAGCTCGGCGACTCCGGACTCGCCGCGCAGATCGCGCACTCGTCGGACGTCATCGAGTCGCTGGGCACCGCCTTCCTGGGGCAGGCGGGGTTCTCCGGGGAGGAGACGGTAAGGAAGGCACGGTGGCTCGTCCGGATCATCGTTTCCCTGCTCACCGTTCCGGGCGTCGACGACGCCGACGAACGCACGATGCTCGAGCAGTTCGTCGCGCCGGCGATCGCCGAGCACGACTCCGGACGCGCCTGACACCTGCCACCGCCCGAACGAACGGGACGCTCGTTCGATCTGACGCAACGAGCGTCCCGTTCGTCCGAGGCGAAATCGGCGACGGTCAGGGAACGAAGAAGTAACCCAGGCCCGGCACGATCGTGCCCGACGAGGCGCCGAGGACGGTCGCCGTCACATGCCCCGATCCCGTCGGCACGTCGACGACCGGTTCCTGTCCAGGCACCCCGAAGGAGCCCGACGGCACGGTGGCCGTCCCCGTCACGCCGGTACTGAGATTGAGCCACCGAATCGTGGTGGCAAACGCGTACGTCGTGCAGTTCGCGTTCGGGGTGAACGCCGGGCACATGCTCGTCGCGGACAACCGCACGACACCCGGCCCCGGGTTCGCACCGGTGGACGCGGCCAGCGACACCGTGGCGAACGGGAACGGGTCTCCGATGACACCGGTGAACGGAACCTGGAACGCCGTCGTCGTCACCGACACCGGATCGGGGACGGCAGAAGCGATGCCGGCGGACGCAGTCGTGAACGCCACAGCAGCGGCGCACGTGCCGACGAGCGTGCCGAGACGTCTGATCCTCGTTGCCATACTTACCCTTTCCTTGTCGCTGCATGTGAGTGGCACCGCGTGCGCGGGCACACAATGCCACTCACATGGGTCAGTTCCGCGCGGCGCACACCAGCGCGAAGCGGTCGTCGGGATCGGTCCAGGTGCGGTCGACGTCGAATCCCGCCTCCGCCAACTCCCGTCGGATGCCGTCGAGGGTGAACTTGGCGGAGATTTCCGTCCGCAGCTGCTCACCCTCGGTGAATTCCACGTCCAGATCCAGCTCGCCCACGCGGACCGACATGGCACGCTCGGCTTCGAGCCGCATCTCGATCCACTCGTTGTCGGCGTCCCACAGCGCGACGTGCCGGAACTCGTCCACCGGGAAATCGGCGTCGAGCTGTGTGTTGAGGACCCGCAGCACATTACGGTTGAACTCGGCGGTCACCCCGGCCGCGTCGTCGTAGGCGGGCACGAGGACGGCGGGATCGGTGACCAGTCCGACCCCGAGGAGCAGGTGCTCCCCCGGCTCGAGGACGTCGGCGATCCCGGAGAGGAACTCCGCCCGCTCGGCGGGCACCATGTTTCCGAGGGTGCCACCGAGGAACGCGATCGTGCGGCGGCCACCGCGTGGCAGGTGGTGCAACGACTCGGTGAAGTCGCTGACGACGCCGCGCACGGTCAGATTCGGGAACTCCACACCGATCTGCTCCGCCGCGCTCTCGAGCGCGGACACCGACACGTCCTGCGGTACGTACGTATGGAGGCTTCCGTGCCGCGTGCCGGCGCCCAGCAGCAACCGTGTCTTCTCCGACGACCCGGATCCGAGTTCGACGAGAATCTCCGGCGCCGCGACCTCGGCGATCTCCCCCGAATACCGTCTGAGCAGTTCCCGTTCGGTACGCGTCGGGAAGTATTCAGGTAACGCGGTGATCTGTTCGAACAGCTCGCTCCCGCGGGCGTCGTAGAAGTATTTGGGAGGCAGCCATTTCGGGTTCGACGTGAGCCCGACGGTGGCGTCCTTGCGCAGAGCGGCCTTCAGCTGCTCGGGCTGCAGGTACACCTCGAGTGTCGGTGTGGTGGTCATCGTGCTCCCATCTCGAGCGGGGTGACGATCAGGTGTCCGGGGCGTGCGCTGACGAAGTGCCGGTCCGGAATCGATTGCCATGCGGGGTTGTCGTCGTAGGGTTCGGACATCAGGATGGCCCGCTCGTCGTCGACGAGCGCCGACAGCGAGTGATGCCAGGTGGTGGCCCACAGTTCGCTGCCGTTGCCCAGCAGCAGATTCAATCGCGAGTTCGGGGCCGCGGCGACGACGTCCTGCACGAGCGCACTCATCGCCTTCTCGGGGTCCTGCTCGCCGAGTGCCCGGCGCAGGAGCAGCCACAACGCGGCCGAGTCGGTCGGTGCCTCGAGTTGCAGCAGATCGCTCACGGGTAGCTCCGCGGCGAGCGCGCCGAGCGACTCCGGCCACCCGCGCACCACCCCGTTGTGGCTGAAGGCCCAGGTCTCGTCGGAGAACGGTGCACAGGCCGTGTGCTGCACGGGCATCCCGACCGTCGCCGACCGAGCGGCGGCCATCACCGCGCGGGAGCGGATGTTCGGCAACGTCTCTCGCACGACGGGGTCGGACCACAGCGGCTGAGCACTGCGGTAGCGGGAGAAGCCGTCCGTTCCCCACCACCCCACACCGAATCCGTCGGCGTTGATGGTTCCGCCACCCCTCATGTCGTGTGGCGCGTAGGACTGGCGCAGTAGCGAGTTCTCGCCGCGACTCAGGAGGTCGCCCACCGACTGTTCCGGTCCCAGATAGCCCAGGTGTCGGCACATCTCAGCGGTCGTCTCCCGGAAGGTCCCGGGCACAGCGGAATCCGGAGAAGATCTGCCTGCGGATCGGGTGGTCCCAGTTGCGGAACGTCCCACGGCATGCCACCGGATCGGTGCCGAACGAACCGCCGCGCAGCACGCGGTAGTCGCCGCCGTAGAACACCTCCGAGTACTCGCGGTACGGGAATGCCGAGAAACCGGGATAGGGCTCGAAGGGCGACGACGTCCACTCCCACACGTCGCCGATCAGTTGATGGACGCCGAGCGGGGACGCCCCCGACGGGTATGCCCCGACCACCGCGGGTCCGAGGTGGTGCTGCCCGAGGTTGGCCAGCGAGGCGTCGGGTTCGTCGTCACCCCAGGGGAATCGGCGCGACCGGTCGGTGAACGGGTCCCATCGCGCGGCCTTCTCCCATTCGGCTTCGGTCGGAAGCCTCTTGCCGTCCCAGCGCGCGAACGCCTCGGCCTCGAAGAAGCAGACGTGCACGACCGGTTCCTGGAGATGGATCGGCTCGGTCACCCCGAACCGCCGTCGCCACCACGTTCCGCAGCCGTCGTTCTCCCAGAACTGGGGAGCGTCCAGCCCCGCTTCGAGGCGGTGCGCCCATCCCCGCTCACTCCACAATTCGGGACGTGCGTAACCACCGTCGTCCATGAACTCGAGGTAGCGGCCGTTGGTGACGGGGACGGCGTCGATCACGAACGCCGGGACGTGCACGGGGTGCGCGGACCTCTCGTTGTCGAGTGCCCACGGATCGTCCGACGTCCCCATCGTGAATTCGCCGGAGGGAATGACCACTTCGTCCTCGTCCATCGCCCCGCCGACACGCGGCGCGCTCTCCGCGGCCAGTACTGCTGCACCGGTGCGCAGTTGATGGGTGGCGAGCATCGTTTCGGCGTGCTGCTGCTCGTGCTGCGCGATCATGCCGAATGCGAATCCGTTCTCCTCGAGCGGCCGGCCCCGGAACGTGCTGCGGTCGAGCACGTCCCACGCCTTGTCTCGAACAGTTCGTATGTATTCCCTCGCCTCGTCCGGGTTCAGCAGCGGCAGGGACGGCCGGGAGTTCCTCGAATGTTTGAATGCGTCGTACAACTCGTCGATATCGCGGCGGACCGGTTCCCGGCCCCCGACATCCCGCACGAGCCACAACTCTTCCTGATTGCCGATGTGCGCGAGATCCCACACGAGCGGGCTCATCAACGGCGAATGCTGCGCGACGAGGTCTTCCCCGTCCACACAGTCCGTCAACCCGGCGGTGCGCTCCCGCGCCCGTGTCAACACCGTCTCGATCTTCTCGCGGGTACCCATCAGCGTTCCCCGCTCGGTGCCTGGCCCCGGCAACATCGCTCGGCGGCGGCATCGAGCAGTCTGACGAATTCGGGGTCGGGCGAGTACGCCGCCGCCAGCGACAGCAGAGATGTTGCCGCAGCGCGCAGTTCGAGGTCGGCCAGACCGAACTCGGCCGCGTCCCGCCAGCGTTCGGCGGTGGGCAGCGCCGCGTCGAGCGCCTCGGTCATGGCACCCGGACCCGACAGCAGCGCGTCGATCGCCGCGATGGGAACCCGCCACTGGTCACCCGGTTGCGCGTCGAGGTAGCGCACCTCGAGATGACCGGCCGCACGAACGGGCGGAAACAGGGTGGTGAGATGGTAGTCGAGGTCGGCGGGCATCGGGCGTCCGATCACGTCGTCCAGCGCGCCCTCGACCCAGTCGGCGAAAGTTGCACCGTCGGGCGCAGTCCAGTCCGTTCCGTCGTTACGGATGCACAGCAGCGGCACGTCCAGTACCCACCCCGCATAGTCCGCGATGTGCGGGGTTCCGGTGGTGCGCGGCGAATCGAGTTCGAGCCACGTTCGCATCCGCTGCGATGCCCATTGCCCGTCGGGTCCCCCGTAGAGCCGCGGCGAACACGCGAAGGCCGCGATCAATGCAGGACCGATGGCATGGAGCAGGTGCCACCGCTTCTCCACCGCAACCGGATCGGCCCCGGCGTCCACGCTGATCTGCGTTGCGGCGGTGTTGCACATCATCAGTTTCCCGAAGGGCCCGATGCCGGTGAAGTGGGATTCCATCGCGCAGTACCGCGGCGATTGGAGGAGACGCTGCGCGGGCCGGCGGGTGTCCGCGGCCTCGGACGACATGAGGATCGATTGGGACGACAACAGGTCCGCGAGAACCGCCTGATCGGCGGCGAGATAGTCGCACAATTCGCGTGCGGAGTAATAGGGGGCGCTGGACAGTTCGATCTGTCCGCCGGGTTCGACCGTGACGACGCTGCCACCAGGAAGGGGCTGAGCAGGAGAAGAGGGATCGATGGTTCTGGGAGTGTGCGGCCCGAGAGCTTCAGCGAGAGCGGCGAGGTCGGGGCGCACGTTTTCCGGCAGTTGCGCGGTCAGCCACTCCAATTCCGCGCCGATCAGCTGCGGCGGCCCAAGTTTGAAACACACACCACCCAGGTACGCCTCCGCCGCCGGCCGCGACGTGAAACACGTTGCCTCGACGGACTGAACTGCAGTAGCCATTCGACCCTCCCCTTCGGGCGCCGCCTGAACGTCGTTATCGACATTAGAGCGCCTCGGCCGTCGATGCACGCCCCAACGGCATACTTTTCGAGGAACCTGCACAGGTACGTTCGAGTCCATTCACCGCGAAAAGGGAGGTATCGGACATGCTCGACCTCGAGCAGGCGCGACGGGACACCCCGGGCTGCCTCGACAAGGTGTTCCTCGACAGCGCGGGCTCCTCGCTTCCGCCGACCCCGGTCCTGGACGCCGTGTTCGCGCACCTGCGCCGGGAAGCCGACGTGGGCGGCTACGTCGCGGCCGCCGAACGGGCCGACGATCTCGCCGCCGTCAAGTCGTCCCTGGGCCGGCTGATCGGGGCGAGCGCCGACGGCATCGCCCTGGTGGACAGTGCCACCACCGCCTGGAACGACTTCTTCCATGCCGTCCCGCTCCGGGCCGGTGACCGAGTGCTGATCTCGGAGGTCGAGTACGCCAGCAACGCCATCGCCGTCCTGCAACGGGCCCGGTCCGTGGGCGCGACGGTCGACGTGATCCCCAGCGACCCGGCGGGCCAGATCGACGTGGCCGCCCTCGAGACGCTTCTCGACGACCGGGTCCGTCTCGTGTCCCTCGTGCACGTGCCCACCAACGGCGGTCTGGTCAACCCCGTCCGCGAGGTGACGGAGCTGGCACACTCGCACGGCGCGCTCGTGCTGCTCGACGCGTGCCAGTCGGTCGGTCAGATCGCGCTCGACGTGGGCGAACTGGGCGTCGACGCGCTCTCCGCCACGGGCCGCAAATGGCTTCGTGCACCGCGGGGCACCGGCTTCCTGTACGTCCGGCCGGAACTGGCCGCGACGCTCGAGCCGGCCGCCCTCGACCTGCACAGCGCGGAGTGGACCGCAGCCGATGCG
This sequence comes from Rhodococcus sp. A14, assembly GCF_011603105.1. Classification (NCBI taxonomy): domain Bacteria; kingdom Bacillati; phylum Actinomycetota; class Actinomycetes; order Mycobacteriales; family Nocardiaceae; genus Rhodococcus; species Rhodococcus sp. A14. The sequence goes on from NZ_JAAOQS010000002.1 coordinate 207,708, forward strand.
TACCGGCTCGCCACCGACGCCAGCCGGTTCGAATTCTGGGAATGCGACGTCGCCGCGCGCCTCGGACTCGGAGTGGCGGCCGACTATCTCCTCGACCTCGGGGTGGACGAGGTCGAGGTGGCCGTTGCTACCGGGGCGGAGCACCTCCGGTCGGGGCTCGCGGCGATCCCCGGTGTCACCGTGCGCGACCTCGGCGCCCGCCGCTGCGGAATCGTCTCGTTCACCGTCGACGGGTTCGATCCCGGCGACGTCCGGAAACAGCTGGCCGCCCGCAACGTCACGGTCACGGCCAGCCTGCGTGGATCGACGCTGCTGGACATGAGCGCCCGCGGACTGGACGCCGTGGTGCGGGCGTCGCCGCACTACTTCTGCTCCCCCGACGACCTCGACCGGTTCCTCGCGGAGGTGCGGACACTCGCGAACTAGGGCAGTACGCTGGAACTCACCCGAATATCAGGACTTCGCGATGACGGACCAGGGATCACCGGCGCTGCCGCGCTTCGCCGCGGAGAAGGTCGTGCAGTTGCAGACGCGCAGACGCGACGGCTCGTGGGTGGACACTCCGGTCAACTTCGCCGTGCAGGGCGATCGGGCATACTTCCGGACCCCGGGACGGGCGTCCAAGAACAAGCGGCTACGCAATTTCCCCGACGTCCGGATCCGCCCGTGCACGTGGTCCGGCAAGCCGACGGGTCCGCCGGCGCAGGCCACGGCGCGACTGCTGTCCGGTGAGGAGGCGCGGGCCGCGGGCGCCCTGATCGACGAGAAGTATCCCGTGGTGCAGCGGATCGGGGTGCATCTCGCGCACCGGCTGGCACGCACGTCGACGCTGCACTACGAGCTGTCCGGCGTGACGGACCTGCCCGGATAGCCGGGCGCTCGCCGACCTCCGAGCGCGGCGTCCCACTGACCGGGAGATCCACCGAATCGGGTTTTGGAACAGGTTACAGTTTGAGGGTAACCCACGTCACACTTCGCCTGTGACCGCCCGAGAGGACTTCCACCCATGGTCGACGCCACACCGATCCGCCCCCGGTCCGCAGCAACGGTCACCGAGTGGGACTACGAGGCCGATGTCGTGGTCGCGGGTTACGGCATCGCCGGTGTGTCCGCCTCCATCGAGGCGGCGCGCGCCGGCGCCGACGTCCTGGTCCTCGAACGCACCAGCGGCTGGGGCGGTGCCGCCGCTCTCGCGGGCGGCTTCATCTACCTCGGCGGAGGCACGCCGTTGCAGAAGGCGTGCGGGTTCGACGACTCGCCCGAGAACATGAAGACGTTCATGATGGCGGCCCTCGGCCCGGGTGCCGACGAGGAGAAGATCACCGACTACTGCGAGGGCAGCGTCGAACACTACAACTGGCTCGTCAACTGTGGTGTCCCGTTCAAGGAGAGCTTCTGGGGCGAACCCGGCTGGGAGCCCCCGTTCGACGACGGACTCATGTACTCCGGCGGCGAGAACGCGGCACCCTTCAACGAGATCGCGACTCCCGCACCGCGCGGCCACGTTCCGCAGATGGACGGCAAGCGGACCGGCGAGAAGGGCGGTGGCTACATGCTGATGAAGCCGCTCGTCGAGACCGCCGAAAAGCTCGGGGTCCGAGCCGAATACGACATGCGCGTCCAGACGCTCGTCACGGACGACACCGGTCGCGTCGTCGGGATCGTCGCCAAGCAGTACGGCAAGGAGGTGGCCGTGCGGGCGCGCCGCGGCGTCGTCCTCGCCACCGGCAGCTTCGCCTACAACGACAAGATGATCGAGGCCCACGCGCCGCGGCTCATCGGCCGCCCCGGCGCCGCCATCGAGGAGCACGACGGACGGTCGATCCTCATGGCGCAGGCCCTCGGCGCCGATCTCGCCCACATGGACGCCACCGAGGTCGCGTTCGTCTGCGACCCCCAGTTGATCGTCCGCGGCATCCTGGTCAACGGCCGGGGGCAGCGCTACGTGCCGGAGGACACGTACTCCGGGCGGATCGGCCAGATGACCCTGTTCCACCAGGACAACCAGGCGTTCCTCATCATCGACGAGGCGTCCTACGAGGAGGGGGCGGCCGCCACCACGGCCACGCCGTTCCTGCGCGTCCAACCGAAGTGGGCGGCGGAGACCGTCGAGGAACTCGAATCGGACATGGGTTTGCCCGCCGGCGCACTGCAGTCGACCGTCGAGGTCTACAACACGCACGCCGCCGAAGGATCGGACCCGCTGCTGCACAAGAAATCCGAGTGGGTGAAGCCGATCGGCACCCCCGTCGCGGCACTCGACCTGCGCGGGTTCACCCTCGGCTTCACGCTCGGCGGCCTGCGGACGACCGTGAACTCCGAGGTACTGCACGTCTCCGGCGAACCGATTCCCGGCCTCTTCGCGGCGGGACGGTGCACGTCCGGTGTGTGCGCCGGCGGCTACGCCAGCGGCACCTCCCTCGGCGACGGCAGCTTCTACGGCCGCCGCGCCGGGATCAGTGCGGCGACGCGCGCCTGACCGGACTACCCGACGAGCCGGACCGTCACGCCGGCCGCGAACCGGTAGGGCTGGGTGCTCAGGACCGCGCCGAGACTCTTGCGCAGACGCGAGACCTCGGCGCGGACCGCCACCACGTGGTCGCGGTCGCCGAACAACGATTCGCTGAGCGAGGCCGCGTCGACGCCCGCCGGTCCCGCGACCGACAGCACCCGCAGGATCTGGGCGTGCCGGGGTGAGAGCGGCCGCGTCCAGTTGACGTCGCCCCGGACCGTCACGTGCGGCGCGTCCCCGAGGTCGAGTTCCAGTTCGATGGCTGCCCCGTCGACGCGCCTGCGCACCAGCCAGCCGTCGCCGAGCGGTTCGGGCACGCACAGCCCGAGCCCCGGGACGAGCAGTGGCCGGTCCAGGCTCGGCGGCGCAACCCGCTCCGGCGCCGCGATGCCACTCGCCTCCGCGACCCACCCGTGCTTGTCGACGACCAGCGCCGGACCGCCCGCCGACGCGAGCAGCGGTGCCGCCCGGCCGCGCAACTTGTCCAGTTGCGCCGTGTGCTCGCGCCACAGTGTCGCCTCGGCCAGACGCACGGCGGTGCGGACGAGTGCGACCGTGGTCGGGTGAATCGACATCGCCGACCCACTGATGTCGACGACGCCGAGGATCTCACCGGTGCGCGGATCGTGCACCGGCGACCCTGTGCACGACCAGCCGTGATGCGAGGGCGCATAGTGCTCGGCCGAGAACAGTTGCACCGCAGCATCTTCGATCAGCGCCGTGCCGATCGCGTTGGTCCCGACCGCCTGCTCCGCCCAGCGAGCACCCTCCGTGAACCCCAGGGCGTCGGCCGCCTTCCGGACCCCGCGGGATCCTTCCCGCCACAACAGGACACCGTCGGCGTCGGCGATGACCACGATGAAGTTCGCATCGTCCGCGACCTGCGTCAGCGTGCTGCGCAGTTCCGGGAGCACCGTGCGCAGCGCCGTCCGGGTACGCCGCGCCTCGATCTCGGAGAAGTCGGCGGGCTCCACGTCCGCGCAGTGGTCCGGGCTCACACCGCCCGCCTGCAGTCGGGACCACGACCGCGCCACCACGTCCCGGGGCAGCGCGGGCGGCTGCTCCCCGGACAGCACGGCGTCGTGCACCCGGCTGAGCAGCCGGGCATGTCGCGGCAGATCCACACCAGTTGCCACTGCGGTCAGCCGGTCGGCGGTCGGACGTTCAGCGCTCACAACGCCGAGGCTACCCCCGACGTTGTGAGCCACACCACTGTCCGTCATCGGATCGGCTGCAACCCTTCCTCCTGGGCCTTGATCTGGAAGGCCAGATACTTCGAGTAGTGCCGGGACTGATGCAGGTTGCCGGCCATAAACCAGAAACCCGGATGACCGGACCGGCGCCACACCGTGCGCAGCTCGCCCTCGTCGTCGAGGCCCCACACGTCCTGGCAGCGGTCCGCGACCGCGTCGCCGAGGAACTTGCGGGCGCTCTCACGCATGTTCTTGTATCCGGTCGCGAGAACCACCACGTCCACCGGCATCTCGGTGCCGTCGGCGAACACAACCCCGTCCGGGGTGAAGTGATCGATCTCGGTTCCCTGCTTCACCGTCACCTCGCCGCTCGCGATCAGCTCGGATGCACCGACGTCGATGTAGTAGCCGCCGCCGCGTCGCAGGTACTTCATGAACAGGCCGCTGCCGTCCTCGCCGAAATCGACCTTGAATCCGGCCTTCCGCAGACCGTCGAGCATCTCCGCGTCCTTCTCTGCAATGGCCTCCGTCGCCCCGGCGTGAATTCCCGCGAGCAACGGGTACGGCAGCGACGCGAAGATCAGGTCGGCGTCCTGCACCGCGGGCCCGCCCTCCTCGTACACGCCGCCGAACAGTCCGGGGATGCCGTGCTTGCTGCTCATCACATACGTGGACGAGCGCTGCAGGATGGTCACGTCCGCACCCTGCTCGTTGAGTTCCTGGGCGATGTCGTGGCCCGAGTTGCAGCAGCCGACGACGAGGGCCTTCTTGCCCTGCATCTCCCGGCCGCCGACGAACCAACTCGAATGCTCGATGGTTCCCTCGAACGTGTCGGCACCAGCGATCCGCGGAATGTTCGGCACCCCACTCATTCCCGTGGCGAGGACGACGTGCCGGGGGTGCAGCGTGCGGGTGGAGCCGTCGTCGCGGGCGACGGTCACGGTCCATTCGCCGGTGGCGTCGTCATAGCTGCCGCCGGTGAACTCGGTTCCCGTCCACACGTTGAGTTCCATTGCGTCGGCGTAGAACTCGAACCAGTTCGCGAGCTTGTCCTTGGGCGTGAACACCGGCCAGTGGTCGGGGAAGTTCAAGTACGGCAGGTGGTCGTACCAGACCGGGTCGTGCAGGACCAGCGAGTGGTAGCGCTTGCGCCAGCTGTCACCGATCCGGTCGTTTCGCTCCACCAGCAGGGTGTCGACTCCGAGCTGTCCCAGACGGGCCGCGAGGGCAAGACCACCCTGGCCGGCGCCGACGATCACGACGGCCGGCTGCTCGGTCTCGAACTCACCCTTGACGGTTCGCCGGTCGAGCCAGTTGATCTTGCCGCGGTGGGCGCCGTGATTCGTGCCCTGAACCCGCCGATGCCCCTTCTTCTCCTCGTGACCCTTGATCTCCTCCATCGCGCTGATCAACGTCCAGGCACGCCACTCGCCGTCGTCGTCGCGCCTCAGCCGAACGAAACCGCGGCTGCGGGCCAGGGTCGTCTCGAACGTGAAGAAGGTCTGTATCCAGTCACCCTCGGGATCGGCCACCGCCTCGGCGGGGTGCGCGGGTGACAGGACGAGGTGGCGCGGCTCGTGCACCGGAACCGAATCCGCGAGGCGCGACTCGATGTCCGCGCGACCGTGCGTGGTGTGCAGATCCCAGGTGAACGACAGCAGGTCGCGCCACCAACCGTCGACCAGGAAGTGCTGGGCGGCCCCGCGCACGTCGCTTCGTTCGAGGGCGGCACCGAATCCGGCCAGCCAGCGCCGGGCGATGTCACCCGGCTGCGGGATGGCGGTGTCGACGGGTGCGTCGAGTGTGGCGGTCATGATGTCCTCCGTCGTCGGGAATCGAGAAGTTCGATACCTCTGTGATACGGGTCACAAGGACGGGGCGGCAGCGTTGCATCGGATTGCACCGTCCCCACCTCGGCGCCGCGCAGCCGCCCGAGACACCCGATTAGCAGGTCAACAGGCCATCCGGTAGAGTTCCATAAGTTGTCTCGGCGAGGGTGAACCAGAAGTTCCCATTGACTGGCTCACCGTGATCGACGCGGCGACGGCTCTGCTCGAGCGTTTCGCTCCTGGCCGTCGCGTGTTCGTCCCTCGTCGACTCGAACCGCCCGCCAGTTACCACCGTGAGTTGTAGGAGCCGTTTCACCATGTCTGACGAAAATCGCCTCGTAGCCGCCGTGCGCACCGAGTTCGGCAAGGGTGCCGCCCGCCGCGCGCGCCGCGACGGCCAGGTCCCCGCAGTCCTGTACGGCCACGGTGAGGACCCCCGCCACCTGAACGTCCCGTCCCGCGACTTCGCCGCCATCCTGCGCGCGCACGGCACCAACGCCATCCTGACCCTCGACATCGAGGGCAAGGAGCAGGTCGCGCTCACCAAGTCGGTCGTGGTTCACCCGATCCGCAACTACATCGAGCACGCCGACCTCCTCGTCATCAAGAAGGGCGAGAAGGTCACCGTCGACGTTCCCGTCGTCGTCACCGGTGAGGCCGCTGCCGGCACCCTGGTCGCGCAGGACGCCGCCACCATCTCCCTCGAAGCGGACGCGCTGCACATCCCCGAGCAGATCGAGATCTCGGTCGAGGGCCTCGAGGTCGGCACCCAGATCCTGGCCAACCAGCTCGAGCTGCCCAAGGGTTCCACCCTGCAGGCCGACGAGGAACTGCTCATCGTCAACGTCGTCGCAGCCCCGACCGCTGCCGACCTCGAAGAGGAGACCGGCGAAGCCGCGGCCGAGCCCGCCGAGGCTCCGGCCGAAGAGGGCGCCGAGAGCTGATCCTCTCGCAACCGCACTGATGTCGGCGGCGCGTCGTCCCGGATTGTCCGGGGTGACGCGCCGCTGTCGTCTGACACGACCCCCTCACGCATGGAAGGACCCTGTCGGTGAGTGAAGACACCGCCCTGGTGGTGGGTCTGGGCAACCCCGGACCGCAATACGAGAAGACCCGGCACAACGTCGGCTTCATGGTGGCCGGCGTGCTGTCCGCTCGCATGGGTGGCAAGTTCAGCGCGCACAAGAAGAGCGGCGCCGAGATCGTTCAGGGGCGACTCGAGGGACGTCCGACGATCCTCGCCAAACCGCGGTCGTTCATGAACCTGTCCGGTTCCGCCGTCGCCGGGCTGGCCCGTTTCTTCTCCGTCGATCCGGGCAACATCGTGGTCATCCACGACGAACTCGACCTCGACTTCGGGACCATTCGACTCAAGCAGGGCGGCGGCGAGGGCGGGCACAACGGCCTGCGGTCCATCTCGAGCGCGCTCGGCACCAAGGAGTACCTGCGCACCCGTGTCGGGATCGGTCGTCCCCCCGGACGGATGGATCCGGCGTCGTACGTGCTGAAGCCGTTCTCCTCGGCGGAACGCAAGGAACTCGACCTCGTCTGCGAAGAATCCGCGGACGCCGTCGAGCTGGTCCTGCGCGTCGGGCTCGAGGCTGCGCAGAACCGCCTGCATTAGGCGCTCCGCGCCCGTGCGCCTATCTGGTTCTCCCAGCTACCAAAAAGGCGCACGGGCGCGGAGCGCCTAGTGGACCAGATTCGCCGACGTGGCGCGGCGGAGTTTGCCCGACGACGTCTTGGGAATGCTGCCGGGCCCGAGGACGGCGACCGTGCGCGGTCGTACGCCGACCTCGGAGAACACGGCGTGCACGACCTCGTGCTCGATGCGCTTGACCACTTCGGGGTCCTGATAGTCGTTGGTCTCCACCGCGACGGCGAAACTTTCCCGCTTCTGCCCCGCGTCGAGGCGGACGGCCACCGCGTTGCCGGGACGCACTCCGGCGACGGTGCCGGCGGCCCGCTCGATGTCCGTCGGGTAGATGTTGCGGCCACCCATGATGATGACGTCCTTGACGCGGCCGCACACGACGACGAGGCCTTCTTCAGTGAAGTAGCCGACGTCGCCGGTGTTCAGCCAGCCGTCCGCGTCCTGCGCGGGCTTGTGTCCGTCGACCGTGATGTATCCGGGGGTGACCGCCTTGCCGCGGACCTCGATGATGCCGACACCGCGGGTCGGGAGCAGCTCCCCCTCGCTGTCGACGACGCGTCCCTCCAGGTTCGGCACCATCTTTCCGAGGGTGGCGAGGGCACGCGCGTTCGGCTTGCTCGACGGGACAGCGCGCTGCATCGCCTCGAGGAGATCCGGGTCGACGAGGTCGAGGACCTGGCCCTGATCCGGATCCGGGATGGAGACGGCGAGGGTGGTCTCGGCCATGCCGTAGACGGGGGCGAGTGCGGACGGGTTCAGGCCGAAGCGGGCGCCCGCCTCGGCGAGCTTGGTCATCGTCTCGGGGTCGACGGGCTCGGCGCCGTTCCACATGTACCGGACGGTGCTCAGGTCGACGGCGCCGTCCTCCGCCTGCTTGAGGCGGCGGGCGAGCAGCGAGTACGCGAAGTTGGGGGCGGCTGTGACGGTGCCCTTGTACTTCCCCATCAGTTCCGCCCACAGCAGCGGCGTGCGGAGGAAGTCCATCGGGGTGATGCTCACGACCTCCGCGCCGACCTGCATCGGCACGCTCAGGAACCCGACCATCCCCATGTCGTGGAACAGGGGCAGCCAGCTGATCATCACATCGTCCTCGATGGAGAACTTGATGCGGTCGATCATGGCGTACGCGTTGGTGTAGAAGTTCTCGTGCGTGATCTGCACGGCCTTGGGGGAACCGGTGGAACCGGACGTGAGCTGCTGCAGCGCGATGTCGCTCTCGAACGTCTCGACCGGGTCGATAGCCGTGCCCTCGTTCAGCTCGGCCACCGTCACCACGGTGATGCCGCGCTCCTCCAGCAGCGGCTTGGCGGCGTCGAACGGCGCACCGAGGATGACGGCCTTCGCCTGAATCATGTTGATGACGGTCTCGGTGTCCTTGGCCCACACGGCCAGGTCGGTGCGCGGCGTCGGCTGATGCAACATGGTCACGGACGCGCCCCGCATCCAGGTGCCCTGGCAGGAGGGTGCGATGTCGACGGGCTGACCGGCGAGGATGCCGATGGCGTCGCCGTGTCCGATACCCGCCTCGGCGAGTGCGCCCGCCATGCGGCGCGCGGCCTTGTGGATCTCGCCCCACGGCTGCCGCAGCGGCGCGTCGGGCTCACCCGTGTTGAGACCACGGGTGCTACTCGCCGCGGTCGCGTACATCTCGTCGGTGAATTTGCTCACAGTCTTCCTCCTGCACATACGGGTGTCCGAACGCAGAACGGTGAACTCCGGAGCGCCCCGACGACTCACCCATATAAATCCCCCACCGGCCTCCGATCGTTACTCCTCCCTGGATGCGACTGTGCTGCGCGTTCGTGTTCGGCACCCGAGTAACCTGGTATGCGGCCACACGGCCTTCCTGCACGCCACACGTCCCCCGAGAGGTTCTTCGTTGACTACCCCGTCCGACTCGGCCGACACCATTCCAGCCGAGGCGGCGTCCGTCGCCACGTCCGCCGCACCGGAAGGGAAATCCGAGAAGGGTGTCCGTGCGGAGGCGTCCCGTCGCCGCACGTTCGCCGTGATCTCGCATCCCGACGCCGGTAAGTCGACGCTGACGGAGGCTCTCGCGCTCCACGCGAAGGTCATCTCCGAAGCGGGCGCGGTCCACGGCAAGGCCGGCCGCAAGTCGACGGTGTCCGACTGGATGGAGATGGAGAAGGCCCGCGGCATCTCGGTCAGCTCCACGGCCCTGCAGTTCAACTACCGCTCCACCGAGGCGTCGGCGGACGACCCCGTCGACAACGTGATCAACCTGGTCGACACTCCCGGTCACTCCGACTTCTCGGAGGATACGTACCGCGTCCTGACGGCGGTCGACGCCGCCGTCATGCTGATCGACGCCGCGAAGGGTCTCGAACCGCAGACGCTGAAGCTGTTCCAGGTGTGCCGTCACCGCGGAATCCCGGTGATCACGGTCATCAACAAGTGGGACCGGCCGGGCCAGACGCCGCTGGAGCTTCTCGACGAGATCCAGGAACGCATCGGTCTCACCCCGACTCCCCTGTACTGGCCCGTCGGGATCGCCGGCGACTTCCGGGGCCTGCTGCGGCGCGGCGAGGACGGTGCCCCGCGGGAGTACATCCGGTTCACCCGGACCGCGGGTGGCGCGAAGATCGCCCCCGAAGAGGTCATGGATGCCGACGCCGCCCTCGCGAAGGAGGGCTCCGAATGGGAGACCGCCGCGGAGGAGAGCGAACTGCTCTCGGCCACCGGTCAGGACCACGACCAGGAGCTGTTCCTCGGCGGCCAGACGTCGCCGGTGATCTTCGCGTCGGCGATGCTCAACTTCGGCGTCCGCCAGATCCTGGACACGCTCGTCGAGCTGGCGCCGCCGCCGCGCGCCCGCGAGGACGTCGGCGGCACCCCTCGCGAGGTCACCGACCCGTTCAGTGCGGTCGTCTTCAAGGTCCAGGCCGGCATGGACACCGCGCACCGCGACCGGCTGGCGTTCATGCGCATCGTGTCGGGCGTGTTCGAGCGCGGCATGGTGGTCACCCACGCCCAGACCGGCAAGCCGTTCACGACGAAGTACGCGCAGACCGTGTTCGGTCGCGAGCGTTCGACCGTGGAATCGGCGTACCCCGGCGACGTGGTGGGACTGGTCAACGCCACCGCACTCGCCCCCGGCCACACCCTGTTCTTCGAGAAGAAGGTGGAGTTCCCGCCGATCCCGTCGTTCGCGCCGGAGCACTTCTCCATCCTGCGGGCCGAGAGCGCGGGCAAGTACAAGCAGTTCCGGCGGGCTGTGGATCAGCTCGATTCCGAGGGTGTCGTGCAGATCCTCCGCAACGACCTCCGTGGCGACGCCTCGCCGGTCATGGCGGCCGTCGGCCCGATGCAGTTCGAGGTGGTCGCGGCGCGGATGAAGGCCGAGTTCAACGTCGAGGCCCGGATGGAACCCCTGGGCTACGCGTTGGCGCGGCGCACCGACGCCGAGTCGGCCGACGAGCTGAACCGTCAGCGCGGTGTCGAGGTGTTCACCCGCTCGGACGGCGTGATGCTGGCGCTCGTCAGCGACAAGTGGCGGCTGCAGTACATCCAGAAGGAGCTGCCCGACCTCACGCTCGAACCTCTCGTGGCCGCCGCCGACTAGCGTCTTCTACTACAGCGTCTACATAGATCTCACACTCTCCGCCACTGGCGCAACGGATAGTTGAGATGGATGTGTGTCACGGCTACCTGTATCACCGTGCGGTGGTGCGGGTTTGACCGTGTCCCACACCGACGCTTGTGGTCAGCGACGGGTCTGACGGGATGGACTTCGCCGAGCTCGCTGAGGACATCGCCCACGAAGCCGAACAGGCACTGTTCCTGGCCCGTCAGATCAAGCAGATCGACGAGCGAGTCGCGAACCTCTACGCCGACGCCGACCGGCCGGCATCGTTGCCTCTGCTCCCGGCGTGGGGGCGATGATCAGCGCCGTCATCGCTGGACGGATCGGCGACCGGCACCACGAGTCTGCGATCTGTCATCTGGCCACCCATCTGGTCACCCGGATCGCCGCCCTGCATGCGTACCGGCCAACCGTACGCCTTGCGGGACGTCGACGACACGCCGATCACCGAGGCCGAGGGCCGGGCGATCGTCAAGGCGCGCCACAAGATCGACCCGCGGCGGCGCGAAAACGTCCGATACAAGCGGATGCGTGAGCGCCGCAAGCAGGCGGCGGGTCAGGAGTCCCAGGGGTCGCGATGCGCTCCAACAGGCCGGCCCGCCAAGACCAAGCCTACGAGCCGCCAGGTGGCTTGACCTCCGCTAGGAACTCAGGTACCGCCCGACAAACGCTACAGGCGAACGGGGGCAGTCTGTCTCGCCGGATCGGCCACACCAACCGCGCTCTGGACCTTCTCCGCGTCGAGGCGCATCCGGTCCAGTCACTCCCATTGCTATTCGAGCCCGCAAGCGCGGCACTGGCGGACCCGGCGCACCACATCACCGGGGCGATCCCCCGACGTCGACGATCTCGTCACCGAACTGGGCGAGGTACGCAACCGCGGATGGGCCCTGGAACGAGAACAGCGGACGGTCGGCGTGGTGTGTATCGCGACCGTCGTGCCCTACCGGATCCCCGCCACCGACGCCCTCAGCGTGTCCATGCCCGCCGAGGTCGCGTCGTACCCGGGTGAGCTGGAGCGGATCGCCGGCGTGCTCACGAAGCACGCGTCCGCCTGGGCCCGGGAATTGAGGGCCGAGGGAGTTCGATGACGTGACCGCGCCGCGGACCCGAGACCGACCGGGGCCGCGCCGTGCGCCGTCGAGGCGTGCGGCCCGCCGGACCCTCCTGGTAGCTTTCAGGTCGAATCGAGCACACTGACGGGCTTTGCGCGGTACCCGTTTGGCCACGAGCAGGAAGCGACACGATGGAGAACGGCATTTCCACCAACGGATCGGGCAGTAACGGCTCCGCCGGCACGAACTCGGCATCGGAGTCCCCTTTCGCTGAACCGAGCACGGGCGGGCTGACCGGCAGCAACGGTAACGGCAACGGCAAGTCCACGACCAGCTCCGCCGAGACGTTCACCTTCCCGCTGCCGACGCGCAGCTCGGGTTCGCACAGCACCGAGGAGCCGGGCGAGGTCTCCGACACGACGGCGTCGCTCGAATCTCGTGGGCGCACCGTCATGCGACGCAACGCGATGGGAGTGGCAGCCGTGCGAGTCGCGGGCCGTCTTGCACACACCGAACTGCTCGAGGAGCACCTCGCCTCGGCGAGCAGTCACTCCGCCGATCCCACCGTGGACGCTGACGAACTGCTGGCGCTGCTCGGCGAATACCTCGTCGCAGCCGGGTTCGAGCGCCCCGAGATCCACGCGAAGCTGAACGGCCAGTCGATCGTCGTCGACCTGCGCTCGCCGTCCGCGACCGCACGCTGACCCCCGCTCCCGGGCGTCGTCAGGGCCACAGCACCTCGCGGAGCCACCGGCCGGACTCGCGGCGGTAGAGCTGGCGCACGTGCCTGCGCCCGGCGTCCGCCTGCCAGAACTCGACACTGTCGGGGACGATGCACCATGCCCGCCAGGTTCCCGACACGAAGTCGGGGTCGGCCTCGATGCGGGCCACCGCAGCCGCGACGGCGCGTTCGTATTCGGCGGGATCGTCCAGGACCTCGCTCTGACGACTGGCGGCGGCCACGGCCCGCGCGGTGACCGACCGTTCGCGGAAGTCGCGGGCGGAGAGCGCCGGATCCCCCTCGACGACGGAACCGCGCACCCTCACCTGCCGGCCCTGCTCTCGCCAGTAGAACGACAGTGCCGCAACCGCATTCGTAGCGAGTTCACGCCCCTTCGGCGAGCGCGTGTCACCCGAGAACCAGAAGCCCCGCTCCGTGACGTCCTTGAGGAGCAGGAATCGCGCGTCCGGATCGCCGTCGGCATCCACGGTCGACAGCGCTGCGGCGTGCGGTTCCGGAACACCGGCCGCCGCGGCCTGCGTGATCCAGTCGAGAAACAGCGCGGTCGGCGACTCCGGAAGCGCGTCGACGGGCGGGGGTGTCTCGCCGCCGAGAGCGGGCAGGGCGCGTATCCACGCGCGGGTGTCCGGAAACGACGAACGGTCGGGTGTGGTCGGCATGTGCCGACAGTAGCCGCGGCCCGGGTCTTCAGGCCGACGCGGCCGGATCCGTCGGCCCCACCAGCATCCAACGGTGACCGAACGGATCGATGAGTGTCGCGTTGCGGTGTCCGTGGCCCTCCGAGATCCACCGTTCCACCTTGCCGCCGGCGTCGCGGGCACCCGCCAGGACGGCATCGGGGTCGTCGACGGACAACATCAGGCTCACGGACGTCGAACCCGATTCCGGCGCGGTCAGACCCATCTCGGGGAACTCCTCGGCGAGATAGATCATGCCGCTCGGCAACCGCAGTTCCGCATGACCGACCCGGCCGTCGTCCATGACGATCGGCTCACCCACCACCTCGGCGCCGAACACCTTGGAATACCACTCGATGGCCTCGACACCCCGCCGCACCGTCAGATACGGCAGCGCGCCGGGAACGGGGACTTCCGGAGCCATCGTCACCTCCCAGTGTCCGCGGTGCGTCGAGTCCCAGTGTGCTCCCTCAGGCAGATGCCGGAGGTTGCAACATCGCCCACTTGTTGGACGTGAGCCGGAAACTCGGGAAATCGGAGAGCGACGCAACCGATTCCCAGGTGCGTTCGTATCCGGTGTGCGTGATCCGCCAGTTTCCGTCGGGGCACCGAAGATAACGATCGTGATAATAGGCAGACCCGCGCAGCAGCATGCCGTCCTCGGGAATCAGCGTGGTGTCCGCGAGAAACCACACCCCTACCGCGGTGTCTCCGGTGACGGTGATCTCGGGCTGGCCGCACTGATGCTCGGTGATGACGTGGGTCCCGAGAGTGTTCTCGAGGAAGGACACGAATGAGTCACGGGAATCGAACGTGAGGTATTCGCTGTACGTCGCCGTGACGTCCGGGACCATCGTGTCGGCGAACTCCACCCACGACTTCGTATCGAGAGCACGTGAATAACGGTGCTTGAGCTGCTCGATCTGTTTGATTGCTTCGAGATCCATGACCCCCGCCTCCTGTGCAGCGAACATGCAAGCCCTGGACTGCAGATTAGTCGGATGATCTGCAGGTTCGCCTTGGTTTCCCCCGTTTTGACCAGATCATGCATATTCAGGCCGTGATCCGGGACACGAAAAGGTTACGAAATGACTGCATGGCCTGCGCAACAGCACACTGTTCACACTACCTTAGGCTAGCCTCACCCGACGAGGGTCCGAGCCCGCAGGCTCCCACCGACCCGAGGGTCCCGCACCTCAGTCCATCGGCGTTCGAATCCATCTGCTGTACAGCACTTTTAGTCATCTTTCCGAGCACCCTTCGCTCCGAAGGGTCCCATAATGCCGGACGCCGGAAGGGATTGCTGTGACCCCGAATCCACAGGTAACCCGCCCGACGCTATCGTGACGCTGACGTGGTCACGCGAGAGGGGAATCCATGGATCCGGCCCGCATACCGGTGATCGTCGGAGTCGGCGACATCCGCTCCGGCCGTGCAGGCGATCCGGCAGCCCCGCGTGAACCGCTCGACCTGATCACCGCCGCCGCGCGTGCCGCCCTCGCCGACAGCGGCTCCGCGACCCTCGGCTCCCGGATCGACGCAATCCATGCGGTGAAGACCGTCAGCTGGTCGTACGACGACCTCCCCGGACTGCTGGCCGCCCGGTTGAATCTGCCGTCACCACGGTCGAGCACGTCCCCGATCGGTGGCCACTGGCCCGCGACGCTCCTCGACCGCATCGGCGACGACATCGCCTCGGGCCGGTCGTCGGCAGCGCTCCTTGTCGGCGGTGAGTCGCAGGCGACCATGACGGCGCTGCGCAAGTCGGGCACCGATCCCACGACGCTGGGCTGGGCGTCGGAACCGGGGGGTCCTCCCGCGTTCGACCCGGCGGATCTCGGGAGTCCCGCGATGCAGCGCGCCGGCCTGATCGTTCCGACCCGGGTGTACCCGTTGTTCGAGAACCGCGTGGCGCACGAGTCGGGTGTCGGACCCGACCAGTCGCTGGCGGAGTCGGCCCGGATGTATTCCGCCTTCTCCGAACTGGCGGCGAAGAACCCGGCGTCGTGGACGTGCGAGGTGTATTCCGCCGAGGAGATCGCCACGGTGGGTCCGGGCAACCGGATGGTGTGCGAGCCGTACCCGTTGATGCTCAACGCCATGCCGTTCGTCGATCAGGCCGCCGCGGTGCTGGTGTGCTCCCTGGCCGTCGCGCGCGAACACGGCGTTCCGGAGGACCGCACGGTGTACCTGTGGGGCGGCGCGGGAGCCGCCGATCCCGTGGACGTACTGAGCCGCAACGGTTTCGGCACGTCCACGGCGATGACGGACGCGGTGCACCGGGCGCTGTCGCGGGCCTCGATCGACGCCTCCGCACTCGACATCGTCGACGCGTACAGCTGCTTCCCGGTGGTGCCGAAGCTACTGACCCGCACGCTCGGCCTGCCCGCACGCATCGTGCCGAGCGTGACGGGCGGCCACTCCTTCTTCGGCGGGCCCCTCAACAGTTACACGCTGCACTCGATTGCCGAGGTCACCCGCCGATTGCGGGAAGGCGCGGGACCGGCCCTGGTCCACGGCAACGGCGGCTACCTGACGTACCAGCACGTCGTGATGCTGGCGGGCGCCCCGCACCCGGACGGGTACGTCGGCGATCCGGAACCGGCGCAACTCGCGTCGGAGGCGCCGGAACTCGTCACCGGCTACGAAGGACGAGCCGACATCGTCACGTCCACGGTGGAGTACGGGCGGGACGGCGCCCCGGCGACCGGCTTCGTCGTCGCGCACACCCCCGACGGCCGGCGTCTGGCCGGACGTACCGGCCCCACGGAGGCGGTCGCGCTGTCCGCGTTCACCGAGACCCCGGCACGGTCGGTGATCGGGCGGACCGTTCACGTCACGGACCGTGACGGCATCCTGTCTCTGCGGTTCTGACGGGCCGCAGCGCAGGTCCCGCCTAATCCAATTCGGCGGCCAGCTCCATCCACTGTTCCTCGGTGGCTTCCTTCTCCGCGACGACCTGCTTGAGCTCGGTGTCGAGCTTCTGCAGCTTGTCCGGATCGGTCGCCGCCTCCGCCAGCTTCTCGTGCAGCTTCCGTTCCCGGTCGTCCAGCTTCGCCACAGCCCGCTCGAGACGCGACAGTTCCTTGCGCGCGGCGCGTTCGGCTGCCCCGTCCCGCACCTGCTTGGGGGCCGACGCACCGGTTGCCGTCGACGCCACCGACGGTGCGCCGGTGTCGACCATCTTCGCCCGGCGACGCAGGTAGTCCTCGATCCCCCCGGGCAGGTTGGTCAGCTTGCCGTCACCGAACAACGCCCACGTGGAGTCACAGATGCGTTCGATCAGGTACCGGTCGTGGCTGATGACGACCATCGTGCCCGCCCAGCCGTCGAGAATGTCCTCGAGTTGCTGCAGCGTGTCGATGTCGAGGTCGTTGGTCGGTTCGTCGAGCAACAGTACGTTGGGCTCCGACATCAGCACACGGGTCAGCTGCAGCCGGCGACGCTCGCCACCGGACAGGTCACCGACCGGTGTCCGCTGCCGGGCCGGAGTGAAGCCCAGCCGTTCGGCGAGCTGCCCGGCCGATACCTCCTTGTCACCCAACGTGATCCGCTCGGCGACGTCCTTGACGGCCTCGAGCACCCGCATGTTCGTCGGCAGATCGTCGAGTTCCTGACGGAGCCAGCCGATGTGCACCGTCTGCCCCTGGATGCGCTTGCCCGACGCCGGCGAGATCTCGCCGGCGAGCGTGCGCAGGAGCGTCGTCTTGCCGGAGCCGTTCACACCGACCAGGCCGACACGCTCCCCCGGCGCCAACCGCCACGTGAGGTCGTCGACGAGCACCCGGCCGTCCGGCGTCTCCAGGCGCGCATCCTCGAGTTCGATGACGACCTTGCCGAGCCGCCGCTGCGCGAACGACGCCAGCGCCACGTTGTCGCGGGGCGGTGGGACGTCCGCGATCAACGCCTCGGCGGCCTCGATCCGGTACTTGGGCTTGGACGTGCGGGCAGGTGCACCGCGCCGCAGCCAGGCCAATTCCTTGCGGGCGAGGTTGCGGCGACGTTCCTCGGACGCGTCGGCCTGCCGGGAGCGCTCCGCCCGGGCGAAGATCCAGTCGTTGTAACCGCCCTCGTAGCTTTCGACCTTGCCGCCCACCACTTCCCACGTGCGGTTGGCCACGGTGTCGAGGAACCACCGGTCGTGGGTCACGACCACCAGTGCGCTGCGACGGCTGACGAGATGTTCCGCCAGCCACTGCACACCCTCGACGTCGAGGTGGTTGGTCGGCTCGTCGAGCACCAGCAGGTCGAGGTCCTGGACGAGCGCGGCGGCCAGTGCGACGCGTCGCCGCTCACCACCGGACAGCCCGTCGACCGACACCTCGAGCCCCAGGTTGTCGATGCCGATGCCGGCCAGGATCGACCGGATGCGGGCGTCGCCCGCCCACTCGTGGTCGGCGACCCCGAGCGGCCCGAGCACCACGTCGCCGACGCTGGAGCCGGGTGGCAGGACGCCCCGCTGGGTCACGACCGCCATGCGCAGGCCGCCGACCCGGCTGACACGTCCGGAATCGGGCGCCTCCACTCCGGCGAGCACCTCGAGCATGGTGGTCTTGCCACCGCCGTTGAGGCCGACGACGCCGATGCGTTCGCCTTCCTGCACTCCGAGGGATACCGAATCGAGCAGCGGCTTGATGCCGAAGGACTTCGATACCTGCTCGAGATTGATCAGATTCGCCATCAGTGCGATCCCTCCGCCGCGTCGTTGATTATTCGGGCGCCCGGTACGGGTCCGCTGGCGACCCGCACCGTGCGACACACCCCCGCACCTGCGAGTTCTGCGCTGACCCGGACCGCGGCGTCCGCTTCAGCACATAGAAAGGCACAGGTCGGGCCCGACCCGGAGACGATGCCGGCCAGTGCGCCCGCCGCGACCCCGGCACGCAGCGTCCGCCGCAGGCCCGGATTCAGCGACAGCGCGGCCGACTGCAGGTCGTTGCCCAGCAACGGGGCCAGCGTCGCGGAGTCGCCCGTGGTGAGCGCGTGCATCAGGTCCTCGGGTCCGCCGAGTCGCGGCGGATTCCCGTCGGCACGCAGCCGGTCCAGCTCCCGGAACACGGTCGGTGTGCTCAAGCCGCCCTTCGCGAGCGCGAGCACCCAGTGGAACGTGCTGCGGGAGAGCACCGGCAGAAGTCGCTCGCCGCGTCCCGTCCCGACCGCGGTGCCACCGTGGAGGGAGAACGGAACGTCGCTGCCGAGCTTCGCGGCGAACCCGTCGAGTTCCTCCCGCGACAGGTCGAGTTGCCACAGCGCGTTCAGCCCGACCAGCGCCGCCGCGGCGTCCGCGCTGCCGCCGGCCATGCCCCCGGCCACCGGGATGCCCTTGTCGATGGCGATCTCGACGTCAGGGCGCCGCCCCGACTCGGCCGCGAGCATCTCGGCGGCCTGCCACACGAGGTTGCTGCTGTCGGTGGGCACGACGCGGGCGTCCTCACCGCGGACCGTCACCGACAGCGTCTCCGCGGGGACCACCGACACCGTGTCGCTGAGGGAGAGCGCCTGGAACACCGTGTTCAGCTCGTGATAGCCGTCGTCGCGCAGGTCCCCGACGGCCAGATGCAGATTGACCTTGGACGGGGCCCTGACGACGACGGGGCGAGGAACGACGGAAAGCACAAGGGTAGAGCTTAGGCGCTCCCGGTACGGGTGCGGAAATGCGCACCATCACGCACTTTGCCCCTCACCCGCGTCACAGGCGCGGGCCGAGCCGGGTGGTGAGGCTGCCGCCCCGGGCGAGGGGCAGACGGGTCCGCGCCGACCGGATGTCGCCGGTGACGTCCGCGGGCCGGTCGTCCGGGTACCGCAGTTCACTCGTGACGGCCGACGGGCCGTCCAGGACGTCGTGCGAGACGGTGCCGACGCCGAGTTCCAGCTGGTGCCGGAGCAGCGGCAGGGCGCCGAGATCGGCGTTGGTGACCCCGACCCAGCGTCCCGTCGTCTCTCCCGCCCGGCCGATCTGCACCCGCTCACGCAGCAGCAACGTGGACGACTCGGCGAGGGACACCGTGGTCTCGACGCGATGCTCCGCGCCGCCCGCGATCACCGTGGGTTCGAGCGCGCAGTCGAGCGCGGCGTCGTCCTCGACCTCCACCGACCACTGCGCCGTGGACAGCACACGACCCCGGCCGGGCAGGGCCAGGGACGCCGCGACGCTGCGCAGCGTCAGCCGGGCGCCCGACAGCACCCGGACCGTGACGTCCCAGTGGTCGCCGCCGAGCGGGGTCGCGGCGGTGCCGATCACGTGGACCGTGTCGCGGCCGGTGATCCGTGCCGCCAGTCCCCCGGCCGCGGAGATCCGCGGACTGCGGTCGGGGGACGCGACGATCGTCAGTTCGGTGCGCACTACTAGTGCACGTCGGCGAGGGTGCGCACCTGCTCGCGCACCCACTCCAGAGCCGGTCCGGACGACGGATCCTCCGTCAACGAGATCAGCGCCGTCGGCCTGCCCTCGCGGACCTTCTCGGCGTCGCGGCGCATCACCGCGAGATCGGCTCCGACCATGGGGGCGAGGTCCGTCTTGTTGATCACGAGGAGATCCGAGAACGTCACGCCGGGACCACCCTTGCGGGGAACCTTGTCACCGCCCGCGACGTCGACGACGAAGATCTGCACGTCGATCAGGCCCGAGGAGAACGTCGCGGTGAGGTTGTCGCCGCCCGACTCCACCAGGATCAGATCGAGCGGCGGGTTGGCCGCGATCAGGTCGTCGATGGCGTCGAGGTTGGCGGTGATGTCGTCGCGGATGGCCGTGTGGGGGCAGCCACCGGTCTGCACGGCGGCGATGCGCTCGTCCGGCAACACGGCGTGGCGGCGCAGGAAGTCCGCGTCCTCGGTGGTGTAGATGTCGTTGGTGAGCACGGCCAGCGACAACTCCTCGCGCAGTTGCCTGCACAGCGCGGCGACGAGCGCCGTCTTGCCCGATCCGACGGGCCCACCGATCCCGATCCGGACCGGCTCCCCCGCCACCCGGACCCGCCGGGGACGGTCGTGCTGATGGTCGTGGGGTTCACCATCGATGAAATGCGGTGGCATGGTTGATCTCTCCTTACTGGGGTACAGCTGAGTGTCACGACACGAACAGGGGGCGGTCCCGCAGAACGTGCCGCTCGGCGACGACATCCATGAAGGGGTCGGACACGCTGGACAGTCCGGTCACGCACTGGCCGGCGATGTCGTCGCACAGGTCGGACAGCGCGAACGTGCACGCGGCGACCTGCGCGGGGTCGAGAGCGAGCAGACGCTGCGCGGCGATCGCGGACCCGGTCATGGTGGTGTAGACGACGACGAGTGCCGCCTCCCGCGGTTCGACGGCGGTGACGGATCCGACCACCCCCGAGACCACGGGCAGGTGCGGACGTGTGCCCAGCGGCGACCAGTCGTGCTCGGGCCACGTGGTGCGGGCCAGCCGCAGCAGACCTCTCCCCTGCGCCCGCGACGACGACCGCGCCGCGGGGGACGGGGTTCGCGCATCCATCTCGGCGTCGGCGTGTTCGGCGGTGAGCCGCCCGGCGCACACCGCCGCAGTGATCGATCCCCCGACGAGCCCGGCGGTCCGGACCCGTCGCCGCAGGAACGCCTCCATCGTGCCGACGTCGCGGACGACACCGCTCGCGACGGCCTCCTCGATGCCGCCCGAATGCACGTGACCGCCCGTGGGCAGCCTCGAATCGGCGAGGGACATCAGGTGAGCGAGGCGCATCAGAACAGGAAGTATCGCTGGGCCATCGGCAGTTCCGCCGCCGGCTGCTCTTCCCACACGTCGCCGTCGATGCGGACCGTGAACGTGTCCGGGTCCACCTCGATCCGCGGCTGCGCGTCGTTGCGGGGCATGTCGGCCTTGCCCCGCGACCGCACGTTCGCGACCGGGACGAGTCGACGGCTCAGGTCGAGTCGATCCGCCAGACCGTCCTCGAGGGCGTGCGGAGCGACGAAGTGCACGGACGTGGCAGCCGCAGCCTTGGGCGCCGCCCCGAACATCGGACGCGGGAGCACCGGTTGCGGAGTCGGTATGGACGCGTTGGCATCTCCCATCGCGGCCCACGCGATCATCCCGCCCTTGATCACCGCGTGTGGCCGGACACCGAAGAACGCCGGGTCCCAGAGCACCAGGTCGGCGAGCTTGCCGACCTCGACCGATCCGATCTCGGCCTCCAACCCGTGCGCGACGGCGGGGCAGATCGTGTATTTCGCCACGTACCGCTGGACGCGCTGGTTGTCGGCGCCGTTGTCGCCGGCCAGGAAACCCCGGCGCTGTTTCATCACGTGCGCCGTCTGCCACGTGCGCAACACGACCTCGCCGATGCGTCCCATCGCCTGCGAGTCGCTGCCGATCATGGAGATGGCGCCGAGGTCGTGGAGCAGATCCTCCGCCGCGATGGTGGACGGCCGGATGCGGCTCTCCGCGAACGCCAGGTCCTCCGGGATCTTCGGGCTCAGGTGGTGACACACCATGAGCATGTCGAGATGCTCGTCGAGGGTGTTGACCGTGTGCGGCCGGGTCGGGTTGGTCGAACTCGGCAGGACGTTCCCGTGCGCGGCCACCGTGATGATGTCCGGCGCGTGGCCGCCGCCCGCCCCCTCCGTGTGATAGGCGTGGATCGCGCGTCCGGCGATGGCCGCGAGAGTGTCCTCGACGAAACCGGCCTCGTTCAACGTGTCCGAGTGGAGGGCCACCTGCACTCCAGCGGCGTCCGCGACGGTGAGGCACGCATCGATGGCCGCCGGAGTCGAACCCCAGTCCTCGTGCAGCTTGAACCCGGAGACGCCGCCACGCAACTGCTCCCACATCGACTCGGAGCTGACCGTGTTGCCCTTGCCGAGCAGCGCGATGTTCATCGGCCAGCCGTCGAGTGCCTCCAGCATCCGGGCGGTGTGCCACGAACCGGGGGTGACGGTGGTGGCCTTGCTGCCCTCGGCGGGGCCGGTGCCGCCGCCGATCATCGTCGTGATGCCGCCGCCCAGTGCCTCGTCCATGATCTGCGGGCAGATGAAGTGCACGTGACAGTCGATACCGCCGGCCGTGAGGATCTTGCCGTTCCCGGCGATGATCTCGGTGGACGGACCCACCACCAGATCGGGGTGGACCCCCGACATCGTGTCGGGATTGCCTGCCTTGCCGAGTGCGACGATGCGTCCGTCCCGAATACCGACGTCCGCCTTGATGATTCCCCAGTGGTCGACGACGACCACGCCGGTGATCACCGTGTCGGGCGCGCCCTCGGCGCGGGTCGCGCGACCCTGGCCCATGGACTCGCGCAACACTTTTCCGCCACCGAACACCGCTTCGTCGCCGGCCAGTCCCGGCCCGCCGCTGCGGTCCTCGGTGATCTCGATCAGAAGGTCGGTGTCGGCGAGCCGGATGCGGTCGCCGGTCGTGGGACCGAACAGCTCGGCGTAGCGTGCGCGGCTGAGTTCGGTCATGACGCGTCCAGCTTTCCGGGAGGAGTGAGGCTCAGCCCGTGCACTTCACGGGTGCCGCGCAGGGGTACGAGTGAAACCGTCTGCGCGATACCCGGTTCGAAGCGCACCGCGGTGCCCGCGGGGATGTCCAGCCGCAGCCCGTGGGCGGCGGAACGGTCGAACTGCAGGGCGTGGTTGGCCTGCGGAAAATGAACGTGGCTTCCGACCTGGACCGGACGGTCCCCGGTGTTGACCACCTCGAGTTCGGTGCGGGGAGAACCCTCGTTGAGCTCGATCACGCCCTCGGCGCACACGACTTCACCTGGAATCACGGTCACCCCTACGCAATCGGATCGTGGACGGTGACGAGCTTGGTGCCGTCCGGGAACGTGGCCTCCACCTGCACGTCGTGCAGCATCTCCGGGACGCCTTCCATCACGTCCGCCCGGGTGAGCACCTCACGACCGGACACCATCAGCTCCGCCACCGACCGGCCGTCGCGGGCCCCCTCGAGGATGTGATCCGTGATGAGGGCCACCGCCTCCGGGTGGTTCAACACGAGGCCGCGTTGCCGGCGCCTGCGCGCGAGTTCCGCGGCGTAGCTCAGGAGCAGACGCTCCTGCTCGTGGGGCGACAAGCGCATGTGTCCTCCTGCGGTCGGTGCGTCGCAATACTGCCACGAACTGCAGTGTGGCACCGCCCACGCCCGGAACGGCCGCCGTTCTCACCGCGGAAACATTCGTGACACGAACCCGTCACAGCGCCTTCCTAGCGTTCCCCCATGGCCATCTCCACTGCCGCCCATCCCCCACCCGGCGGCGACGCGTCGACAACCCGGACGCGATCGCCCTGGTACACCAACCTGTTCGTCCAGCTCCTCGTCGGAATCGTCGGCGGCATCACCCTCGGCTGGCTGTGGCCGACCGTGGGGTCGGAGCTCAAACCGATCGGCGACACGTTCATCAAGCTCATCAAGATGCTCATCGCGCCGTTGATCTTCACGGTGGTCGTGACGGGAATCGCCAAGGTCGGCGACGTCAAGGCCGTCGGACGGATCGGCGTGAAGGCACTGATCTACTTCACCGCCGTCACCGGGTTCGCGCTGCTCTTCGGGCTGGTGATGGGCAACATCGTCAAGCCCGGCGCCGGATTCGACATCGACCCGGCCACCCTCGCCGACGGCACCGAGCAGATCGCGGAGAAAACCGGCGGTGGTGAACTCCCCGGCGCCGTCGAGTTCCTCATGGACATCGTCCCGACCAGCGTGGTGGGCGCATTCGCCGACAACATGTTGCTGCAGGTCCTCTTCTTCGCGGTGCTCTTCGGTATCGCGCTGGCCAAGTACGGCGAGCACGGGCCCCCGCTGGTCCTCGAATTCGTCGACCACCTCAGCCACATCATCTTCATGATCATCGGCTGGATCATGCGGCTCGCCCCGATCGGCGCATTCGGCGCGATGGCGTTCATCATCGGCCAGTACGGAATCTCCACCCTCGGGAGCTTCGCCGCGCTCATCGCGTGCTGCTACCTCGCCGGAGCCCTGTTCGTCCTCGTCCTCGCACTCATTGCGAAGTTCGCCGTGGGACTGAACATCTTCACGTTCATCCGCTACACCAAGGAGGAGTTCGGTCTCGCGCTGGGAACCGCCTCGTCCGAGGCAGTGCTTCCCCGCATCATGACCAAGCTCGTCGGTGCCGGGAACTCGCAGGCCGCGACCGGGCTCGTGGTGCCGACCGGATACTCGTTCAACCTCGACGGCGCCGCGATCTATCTGTCCATCTCGACCCTGTTCCTCGCCCAGGCCACCGGCCACGACCTGTCCGTCGCCGACCAGCTCGGCGCGCTGTTCATCCTGCTCCTCACGTCGAAAGGCATGGCGGGCGTACCCGGGTCGTCGTTCCTCGCGCTGTCGGCGACCGCGACCGCGCTCGGAATCTTCCCCGTCGCGGCGGTCGCGGTGCTGCTCGGCGCCGACCGGATCATGGACTCGATGCGTGTGTTCGTGAACCTCCTCGGCAACTGTGTCGCCACGTTCGTCGTCTCGAACTGGGAAGGCCAGCTGGACAAGCAGAAGATGCAGGACGCCATCCACGGAAAGCTCGGCCCCGGCGGCGCGGATCCCGTCGAGCAGCCGCCGGTCGTGGCCGAGTACGAGTCGCGTCAGTAGCCGGCCGGGATGCCGAACACCCTGATCGCGTCGCGGTACATGCCGAGTTGCTGATCCTTGGTCAGGGGCATGACTTCGGCGATCAGCTGACCGGCGCTGGTGATCGCGCTCATCGCCCCGACCACCGGCAGTCCGGCGACGTTGAAATCGACCGTTGCCCTGCGGATGTGGTTGGCCGACGTCACGATGATCGCGCCGCCCGCACCGAGCGAGCGGGCCAGCGGAACCGAGTTGAGCGCGTTGCCCACCGTCGAGCCGGCACGATGCTCGGGGTGGATGCGTTGCGCCGGGACACCGTGCGACTGCAACCACCCCTGCATCGCGGCCGCCTCGGTGATGCCGTTCTGCGGGTTGCCGCCGGTGACGATGATCGGCGACATCGGCGAGGCCCACGACTGGACGAGCGCGGCCTGCAGACGGTTGATCAATTCCGGTCGCATCGCACCGTCGGGGAGCAGTCCGAAGCCGAGGACGATGATCGCGGTGGACGGACCCTGGATGGCCGGAAGTGGGTTCGGGGGCGTGAACGACGCAATTCTGATCGCGTTCAACATCCCGTCGACGCCGGCGCGCATCCCACCGTCCATCGCGCCGAGCCGGGCGAGCGCCGTCTCCCGGGTGATCAGGTCGCCCGCGGCGTCGGCGTAGATGGCCTGCAACGCCAGCGCATTGGTGTCGCCTGGTTCTCCGGCGACGGCGCCACCGATGTCCGCGAGGGCGCCACGGGTGTCACCTGCGGCGAATCTGCCCTGCGCGCTGTTGAAGAGGTCGGCGGCCGAGGCGGACGCCGTCGCGGTGGTGGAGACCGCCAGCGCCAGGCAGAAGGCGGCGGTCATGACGGTGGCGAGCAGCGCCCTGACTGCTGAAGAAATGGGCCGAACACGAAACTGCGTCACGCTGAGACCTTTCCGTCGGATTTTCACGAAGTACACATGCGATGGTCCGTGGAGCGTCGGCGCCAGTGTAGTGACACTCGTGGGGCTGGTGGGAAAATCGTTACTTACCGTTACCCGCCATCAATAGAGGACAGAAGATGTCCTCTATTGATGGCATCCTGAGGTGCATGCGGGAAACTTCGGCACGACTCCTCCGGCTGCTGTCCCTGCTCCAGACCCGAAAAGACTGGTCCGGGGCAGAACTCGCCGACCGGCTCGGCATCACCCCACGCACGGTTCGGCGAGACGTGGAGAAACTCCGCGACCTCGGGTACCCCGTCGACGCGACGGTCGGGGTGGGCGGTGGCTACCAGCTCGGCGCGGGCGCGGAGATGCCGCCCCTGCTGCTCGACGACGAGGAAGTCCTGGCCGTCGCACTCGGCCTGCAGTCCGGCGCGACCGGCTCCGTGGTCGGCATCGGGGAGGCGTCGATGCGAGCGCTCACCAAACTCCGGCAGGTGATGCCGTCCCGGCTGCGACACCGCCTCGAGGCGCTGCAGGTCGACGTGGTCCACCGCGAGCCCGCGAAGAGCGCCGTCGACGCGCAGGTCCTGTCGGCCGTCGCCTCGGTGTGCCACAACCACGAACGACTCCGATTCGACTACAGCACCCACGACGGCACCGAGAGCCGGCGTGAAGTGGAGCCGTACCGGCTCGTCCGGTCAGGGCTGCGCTGGTACCTCGTCGCCTGGGACCTCACCCGCGCGGACTGGCGGTCGTTCCGGGTGGACCGCCTGACACCGAAGATCCCGACGGGACCGAGGTTCGTACCCCGTGAACTGCCGCCCGGCGGCGCTGCCGAATTCGTCGCACACGGAATCAACCGGGCCGTCACCCGGATCCGCGCACGGGTACTGCTGCACGCGTCGATCGACGAGATGGCGACCCTGGTCCACGAAGACTGGGGAACTCTCGAAGAAATGCCCGACGGACGATGCGCGGTGGCGCTCGGCGGCGACTCCGTGCCGTCGATAGCCAACTGGCTCAGCGCATTCGGCGTCGACTTCACCGTCCTCGACCCTCCTGAGCTGCGCGAAGAGTGCCGACGGGTGGGTGAGCGTCACCGCCTCTTCGCCGACCGCTACGGTAACGCCTGACCGAGACGCCGTTCAGCCGTCACCGCGGACCGAAAATCCGTGGGAACCGAACGGTCCTGCGCGGCGTCCAACCAGGTGACGACAAGGAAGGGTCGGGGTAGTCGGGGATGCAGCACACGATTGTCGAGGAGGGGCGCGCGCGGGCGCCTGCGGGGG
>NZ_JAAOQS010000300.1:0-738 GCF_011603105.1 Rhodococcus sp. A14
TGGAGCGGGCCGTCGCCTACCTGACGGACCGGAAGGCGTTCGGGTCGCCGCTGATCGACTCGCAGGCACTGCAGTTCCAGCTCGCCGACATGCGCACCGAACTGGAGGCGGCCCGCACCCTGCTGTGGCGGGCGGCGGCGGCGCTCGAGGACGGCGCCCCCGATGTCGTCGAGCTGTGTGCGATGGCGAAGCGGTTCGCCACCGACACCGGTTTCGAGGTCGCCAACAAGGCGCTGCAACTGCACGGTGGTTACGGCTATCTTGCCGAGTACGGAATCGAGAAGATCGTCCGCGACCTGCGGGTGCATCAGATCCTCGAGGGCAGCAACGAGATCATGCGGGTGGTCATCGCCCGCAGCGTCATCGGAAACAGAGGAGCGGCATGAGCGACGCGGTACCCACGGAACCGGACGTTCTGATCGAGAAGCGGGGCGGGCTGGGCCGGATCGTGCTCAATCGGCCCCGGGCGATCAACGCCCTCAATCACGGCATGGTCCGGCAGATCGCGGCGGCCCTGGCCGAATGGTCCGGCGACGACGCGGTCCGGGCGGTGGTGATCACCGGTGCCGGGGAGCGGGGCCTGTGCGCGGGCGGCGACATCGTGTCGATCTACCACGACGCGAAGGACGGGGGCACCGGTTCGCGGGAGTTCTGGCGCGAGGAGTACCTCCTCAACGCGGCCATCGCGCGCTACGGCAAGCCGTACGTGGCGATCATGGACGGCATCGTGATGGGCGG
>NZ_JAAOQS010000301.1:0-736 GCF_011603105.1 Rhodococcus sp. A14
TCGTGTAATCGTTCATCACCGAATACCCGGCGATGTACTGCTCGGCGTCCGCCTCCGGCACCTGATACGCCTGCCTGCCGACGACGAACGCCAACTCCCCCTCCCAATCCAACTGGGCGGCGGCATAGGCCGGGACGATCACGTCGTCGTACGGACCGGTCAGCGCCTCTTTGAACTTGGCGAACAGCGTCGGGTACTCCGGTAGGTCCCGCCCCATCTCCTGGATGTGGTTGGCGTAGTTCAACCCGACGCAGATGATCTTCCCCGGATTCGGAACCACCGGGGCGTAATCCGCGCCGTCGAGGCTCACGACGTCACCGGACGCATTCGCCGCGACCGTTTTCCAGTCCGGGTCGGCCAGCAGGGCGGACAGGTCCGCATACCCGTCGATGATCGTGGCGGCGGTGTCGGCATCGACGCGGGCGGCGACGGTGGCACCGTTGCGGCGCAGGGTGGCAAGCTTCATGAGATTTTCAGGCTCCTTCGGAAATGTACGTGCGATCAAAGTGCAGGCGCTCGACGATGGGGGCGTCGGAGAACGCGAACAGGTCGAACTCGGTGCCGGCCTCGACCGACCACTCCGTCCAGGACGGGACGACGATCATGTCCCCCGTGCCGACCTCACGGCTCTCGCCGCCGAGGACGAACCGGCCCGACCCCTCGAACACCTGGTAAACGGTGGACCCGACATCGCGACGGGGCCGGGTGTGCGCACCCGCGCGCAGCCGGTGGAACT
>NZ_JAAOQS010000302.1:0-724 GCF_011603105.1 Rhodococcus sp. A14
GTGTCGGAGAAGCCGAACCCGTCGGTGCCGAGGGTGGTGTACGAGCCGGGGACCCACTGGCGGATCTGGTCGGCGACCGCACGCATCCAGTCCGAGGCCGCCACGAACGGGCCGGCGGCGTCGGACAGGGCCTGCGTGACGTAGGGCAGCGGGGCGTCGGTGCCGGGGTCGCGCAGGGCCTGGCGCTCCGATTCGATGCCGTCGCGGCGCAGTTCACCCCAGGAGGTGACCGACCACACGTCGGCGGCCACACCCCACTCGTCGGCGAGCAGTTCCTGCGCCCGCAGCCCCTCGGGCATGGTGACACCGGAGACCAGGATCTGCGCCCTAGGCGCGGAGCCTGCGGAGTGCCCATGTTGTGGCGCGGAGCCTGCGGAGTGCCCATGTTGTGGCGCGGAGCCTGCGGAGTGCCCGGTTGATGGCGCGGAGTCGCCGGAGGCCTCGGACTTTTTGAACAGGTACATGCCCTTGAGGAGGCCGTCGACGTTGAGGTCGGCGGGTTCGGCGGGCTGGGAGTAGGGCTCGTTGTAGAGGGTGATGTAGTAGAAGATGTCCTCGCCACCGAACCCGTCCACGCCGTCGGTGCCGCCGTACATGCGGCGCAGCCCGTCCTTGACGATGTGCGCGATCTCGTAGGAGAACGCCGGGTCGTAGGCGACGGCGGCCGGGTTGGTCGAGGCCAGCAGCAGCGAGTGCCCGTCGGCGTGCTGGAGGCCTTCGCCGG
>NZ_JAAOQS010000303.1:0-723 GCF_011603105.1 Rhodococcus sp. A14
GTCGGTGAGGGTGGGGTAGTGGTGGTGGAGTGCGTCGAGGGTGGTTTGGTCGAGGTGGACGAGGTCGAGGTCGCTGGGGGTGAGCCGGCCTGCGCCGGGTCGGCTGATGTGGTCGGCGAGGGCGGTGAGGGCTTCGGTCCACAGGTCGGTGAGCTCGGTGACGTCGGCCGCCGGGAGCACACCGGGCGGATACACCCAGGTGGCGCGCAGGATCGGGACGCCCCCTGATTCGTAGACGTAGGCGTTGACGTCGAGAATCGCTGTGACGGGCACGTTTCCGAGGATCGTGGTGTCGAACTCGATGCTGGTTACCGGTTCCCAGCCGGTTCCGTTCGAGGGCCCGTGCGGCGGGTAGTCGAAGCGGCCGAGGTAGTTGAGGGTGGTTTGGGGTTGGGGGAGGTTGCGGAGTTGGGTTGCGGTGTGGGGGTTGAGGTAGCGGAGGGGGCCGTATCCGGTGCCGTGGTCGGGGGTGTTGTGGAGTTGTTCTTTGATGGTGGTGAGGGCGTGTCCGGTGGCGGGTCCGCCGGTGAGTGCGTTGTCGAGGTCGATGTCGGTGAGGTCGAGGAGGGTTGGGTGGATGGTGGTGAACCAGCCGATTGTTCGGGTGAGGTCGGCGCCGGGGATGAGGGGGTCGGTGCGGCCGTGGCCTTCGATGTTGACGAGCAGTGTGTGGGTGGGGGTGTGGTGGCGGTGGCGCCAGGTGGTGATGGCGAGGGCGAGGGC
>NZ_JAAOQS010000304.1:0-707 GCF_011603105.1 Rhodococcus sp. A14
GCGCCGGTCATTCCGCTGGCGGTCAGTGCGGGGACGAGCACGGCGTCCATGACACCGAGCCCGGCGGGCAGGAGTGGGATGGCCGAACGGGCGGCGTTGCCCGCCGCGTACGCGACGGCCAGTCCGGCGAACCCGGGATGTGCGCCGACCGCGTAGCACGCGAAGGCGAGGCATGCGGCGTCGGCGATCCAGTTGAACAGCGACCACCCGAACGCGCGGGCGGTGTCGCGGCGGTCCATCCGGACGGCGCTCATCTGGTTCACGATGTGCTTCCACTGGCGAACACCGGTCAGCGGAGGCTTCTTTCGGAGCGCGTTGAATCCGCGTAGCGCGGTGATGCCGACACCTTCGAGGGCGTCGGGCCGCGAGGCGGCGTACTGAGCCACCACCAGGAAGGCGCACAGGCCGCCGAACGTGAAGATCAGCGAGAACGGGTTGGTCTCGGCCCCGACGAGCAGTGCGCCCGCCAGTCCGACGAGCGCCAGGCCGATGGCCTGGAGGGCGCCGGCCATCACCAGTTGCCACGTCGCGACCACCGGTGACGCCCCCCAGAGGCGTGTCTGCCGGTACCTGAACGTCGTTGCCAGAA
This sequence comes from Rhodococcus sp. A14, assembly GCF_011603105.1. Taxonomy (NCBI): domain Bacteria; kingdom Bacillati; phylum Actinomycetota; class Actinomycetes; order Mycobacteriales; family Nocardiaceae; genus Rhodococcus; species Rhodococcus sp. A14. The sequence continues at coordinate 590 of NZ_JAAOQS010000304.1, forward strand.
CCGGGCCGCCCGGCAGCGTCACGCTCATCGAATTGGAGGCGAACGTCACCGCGAGGGACTGCCGCTGTCTGATGTGCACGTCCGCGACCCCCAGCAGGCAGCGCTGGACCCGGGCGAA
>NZ_JAAOQS010000305.1:0-697 GCF_011603105.1 Rhodococcus sp. A14
GCCGCCGACGCCATGGTCAACGCCGGCTTCGGCTCCGCCGGCGAACGCTGCATGGCCATCAGCGCCCTGGTCGCGGTCGGCGACATCGCCGACGAACTCGTCGCCAAGATCAAGGACCGCACCGACACGTTGAAGATCGGCGACGGCACCCTCGATTCCGACATGGGCCCGCTGGTGACCAAGGTGCACCGCGACAAGGTCGCCTCCTACATCGACGCCGGCGAAAACGACGGCGCCACGATCGTCGTGGACGGGCGCACCGTGCAGGCCGACGGCGGTGCGGACGGGTTCTGGCTCGGCCCGACCCTGATCGACCACGTCACCACCGACATGAGCGTCTACACCGACGAAATCTTCGGACCCGTCCTCTCCGTCATCCGCGTCGAGACCTACGACCAGGCCCTGGAACTGGTGAACTCCAGCCCGTTCGGCAACGGCACCGCCATCTTCACCAACGACGGCGGCGCCGCCCGACGCTTCCAGAACGAGGTCGAGGTCGGCATGGTCGGCATCAACGTCCCCATCCCCGTCCCCATGGCGTACTACTCCTTCGGCGGCTGGAAGAACTCCCTCTTCGGCGACACCCACGCCCACGGCACCGAAGGCGTGCACTTCTTCACCCGCGGCAAGGTCGTCACCACCCGCTGGCTCGACCCCAGCCACGGCGGACTCAACCTCGGCTTCCCCCAGAACAACT
>NZ_JAAOQS010000306.1:0-689 GCF_011603105.1 Rhodococcus sp. A14
GATGGGGCCGGGTGGGCGCATGAACAGCAATTCGGCGCCGCCCCTCCCGGACGAGCTGGCCAAGATCTGCACCCGCATGCGGCTGCCGTATCTGCGCAAGGCCGCCCCCGACGTGCTCGCGACCGCCAGGGCCCAACGCTGGGACCCGGCCGAGGTGGTGCGGGTGCTGCTGCAAGAGGAAGTCGTCGGCCGGGACGCCGCCACCCGGCGGATGCGCCGCAAGAACGCGAAATTCCCGACCGGCAAGACGTTCTCGTCGTGGCGCCCGGAGGAATCCTCGATTCCCGAGGCCACCCAGAACGCGCTCACCACGCTCGAATGGGTGCATCGCCGGGAGAACCTGGCCGTGTCCGGAGCGTCCGGGACGGGGAAGAGTCATTTCGTCGAAGCGCTCGCGCACGCCGCGATCGAGGCCGATTTGCGGGTGCTGTGGTTCACCCTCGAAACCCTCACCCAGACGGTGAACAAGGCGAAGGCCGACGGGTCGGTCGCCCGGACGGTGGCGAAGGTCTGCTCCTGCGATCTCGTGGTGGTCGATGACATCGGCATGCTGCCCGCCGGGCAGGACGCCGCCGAGGCGTTCTACCGCATCGTCGACGCCGCATACGAGCGCCGCTCGGTCGCCGTGACGTCGAACATTCACCCCTCGGGATTCGACACGATCATGCCGAAGACCCTGGCCACCGCTA
>NZ_JAAOQS010000307.1:0-639 GCF_011603105.1 Rhodococcus sp. A14
ATTCCCGTTGCCGTCGATCGAGTCGCTTCGCTCCTCTGAGTTTCCGAAATTAGGTTCTCAGCTGCACTTTTACTCGTCACGTTCGATCCGGTCCCCCACACCCCAACGAGGCTGGGGAGGCGGGAGGGCGCGCCCGACCCGCCGCCCACTCGCCTTCCCGCACCGCTCCATATCATACCCACAGCATACCACCCGGACCCCACGCAACCCAACACAGTTTGAAATCTCAAAACATCCAAAACTGTTAATCAACAACAGATTACGAACCTTACAACCTGAGATTTGTGCACAATACACGTAAATACTTATTTACCAATTGATTACCCAAATATGTTGTCAATCAACATCTTTCAAAAACGGCTGGAAACCGGACGAAACAGACACCCGCGCGCCCGCCGACACTCCGGCGCCGGGCCTCCCCCGGCACAGCGCCGGCACCCCCACATCACAAACCGGGGACATGTCATCACACCAGGTCACAGCACTATTACGCCCGCGGGTGCCGAGGTCGCGTCGATCCCACCCATAACCACCTACACACCGCCCAGAATGGGCAGCAGAGATTCAGCAGCGGATCGCGTCGCTCGCGGCGACGCCTGCAAGGGAGCGTCATGGTGTTCGAGAGATTCTCCGAGCAAC
>NZ_JAAOQS010000308.1:0-625 GCF_011603105.1 Rhodococcus sp. A14
CCTGCACGTCGGCTCCATCGCCGTCGTCCGAGCACCCGGCGCCGATGACGTGGCACGACTCGTCTCGCGGCAGACCCCGGACACGACCATCAGCTACGACGTCAATGTCAGGCCCTCAGCGATGGGCCCCCGGCACATCTCGATCGCACGAATCGACGAGATGATCTCCAGGAGCGATGTCGTCAAGCTGAGCGATGCGGATCTGGCCTGGCTACGGCCGGGCGAGCGCCACGGTGATGCGATCCGGTGGTTGATGTCTCGGGGCCCGGCGATCGTGGTCGTCACCCACGGCTCTGCCGGAGCCACGGGCTACACCAGGAGCGGGTCCGTGCGTGTTCGAGGCCATCGCGTCGACGTGGCCCACACCGCGGGGGTGGGTGACGCCTTCATGGCCGGATTGCTGCACGCCATGTCCGTCCGCAGTCTGCTGGCCCGCAAGACCGCTCGGCGTCTGCGTACGATCGGCCTCGACGACCTACACAGCATCCTGCACCACGCGAACCTCTGCGCGGCACAGGCCATCACCTCCGCCGGGATAGAGCCTCCCCACATCGACGATCTCGCTGTGGCGAGTTGATATGTATCGACTGCGTGCCAATCACTTCCAGCAGAACTGGCCTTGTAC
>NZ_JAAOQS010000309.1:0-619 GCF_011603105.1 Rhodococcus sp. A14
TCCGGGACGGTGCGGCGGCAGCCGGTGAGGCCGAAGACGATCTGGTCGTCGCTGCTGGTGCACGTGATGTTGAGTGCCTGCCCGGTGGTGGGGATGGACAGCGGGTAGAGGGATTCGAGTCGGGCCCCGTTCCAGTACAACGGGGTTCGGGGACCGGCGACGTTGGAGATGACGACGTTGAACGGCGGCCGCAGCGGACCTCGCCGGCCGAGGAACATCTCGACTCCTAGCGGGGCGGCGCCGAGGGCGCTCATCGCGAGAACCTGGGCGGGACTCATCGCCTGGAGGGCGGCCTTGCCCGCGTTCATGCAGTTGCGCACGGTCTCGAGGCGGTGCGCGGGGTCGGGGAGGTGGGTGGCCAGGTTGCACATGAGCACGCCAACCCGATTGCCGCCGGCCCCGGTATTCGGCGCGCGGAGGGAGACGGGGACCATCGCGATCAGGGGGTTGTCCGGCAACGCGTCGCGGGTGTGCAGGTAGGCCCGGAGGGTGCCCGCGCACATCGTCAGCACGATGTCGTTGATGGTGGCGTCGGCGTGCTTGGCCAGCAGGCGGATCCGTTCGAGGGGGAAGGACCGGGCGGCGACGTGCCGGGCTCCGCTGATCGGCACGTTGAACA